>NZ_JAAGNB010000868.1:0-6563 GCF_010550475.1 Amycolatopsis sp. SID8362 | reverse complement strand
TCTACGACGCCCTGCCGCCGTCGCTGCGCGGCCGGGTCGACGTCCTGCTGGCGAACGTCCCGTACGTGCCTTCGGACGCCGTCGCGACCATGCCGCCGGAAGCGCGGCTGCACGAACCGCGGGTCGCACTCGACGGCGGCCCGGACGGCCTCGACCTCGCCCGCCGGGTCGCTGCCGGCGCCCCGGCCTGGCTGGCGCCCGGTGGCACGCTGGTGGTGGAATCGAGCGAACGGCAAGCGCCGGTGCTGGCAGGCGTCTTCACGGCGGCCGGGCTGACGCCGGCGGTGCACTCCGCCGACGAGCTGGGCGCGACCGTCGTCAGCGGTACCCCGAAGGTGTGACCTCACGTTCCGGCGGCCCCGGACGTCTTCAAGGTGTGATCGTGAAACCGTTCGAGCAGATCGTGGCCGAGCACGGGCCGATGGTGCTGCGCGTCTGCCGGGCCGTGCTCGGCCCCGCCGACGCCGAAGACGCCTGGTCGGAAACCTTCCTGTCGGCGTTGAAGGCGTACCCGGAGCTGCCCGCGGACGCGAACGTCCAGGCGTGGCTCGTCACGATCGCGCACCGCAAAGCCGTCGATGTCATCCGCGCGCAAGCCCGCCGCCCGCTCCCGGTCGGCGACATCCCGGACCGGCCGGGCCGCGCGGAGACGTACGCCGGCGACCTGTGGGACGCGCTGGCGAGATTGCCCGACAAGCAACGCCTCGCCGTCGCCTACCACTACCTCGCCGGGCTGCCGTACCGCGAGATCGCGGAGATCACCGGCGGCACGACGGACGCCGCGCGCCGGGCCGCCGCCGACGGCGTCAAGGCGCTCCGCGCCACTTACCCCTTGGAAGGAGCGCACTCATGACGGACATCTTCTTCGCTGCTCCGGAGCTGTACCAGCTCGACCCGAACCCGATGCACGCGAAGCTCGTCGCGGCCGCCGACCGCGAAGGCCTGCTGGACGTCGCCTACCGCACCCTCGACACCCCGGTCGGCTCGCTGCTGCTGGCCGCGACGAAGCAGGGCCTGGTCAAGGTGGCGTTCGACCGCCAGGACCACGACGCGGTGCTGGCCGAGCTGGCCGCGATCATCAGCCCCCGCATCCTGCGCGCCCCGGCCCGCCTCGACCCGGTCGTCCGCCAGCTCGACGAGTACTTCACGGGCGGCCGCCACACCTTCGACGTCCCGCTCGACCTCCGCCTCGCCCGCGGCTTCCGCCTGTCCGTGCTGGAGCACCTGCCGGAGATCTCCTACGGCCACACGGAGAGCTACGCCCAGGTCGCGGCGGCGGCGGGCAGCCCGAAGGCGGTCCGCGCGGTCGGCACGGCGTGCGCGCTGAACCCGCTGCCGGTGGTGGTCCCGTGCCACCGGGTGGTCCGCTCGGACGGCTCGTACGGCCAGTACGCCGGCGGCGAGGAAGCCAAGCGGCTGCTGCTCACGATGGAAGCGGCTTGAGCTTCCGATCTCACGTTTCACCCCGCCGCAGCGTCTACCAGGTATGAGCACATTCGAGAAACGCGTCGCCTCAGCCGACTGGGCCGCGGTGGCGGCGGAGGTCGACGACTACGGCTGCGCGCTCCTGCCTCAGCTGCTCACGCCGGCGGAATGCGCGGAGCTGGTGGCGCTCTGGGACGAGCCGTCGCACTTCCGGGCGACCGTGAACCTGCGCCGTCACCGCTTCGGGGACAACGGCGACTACCACTACTTCGCCGCGCCGTTCCCGGAGCCGGTCCAGCGGCTGCGGCAGGCGCTCTACCCGAGGCTGCTCCCGATCGCCCAGGACTGGTATGCACGGCTGGGCCGGGAAGCCGAGTGGCCGTCCACATTGGACGAATGGCTGGCGATCTGCCACGCGGCGGGCCAGCGGCGCCCGACACCGATCCTGCTGCGCTACGAGACGGGAGGCTGGAACGCGCTGCACCGGGACCTGTACGGCGACAAGGTGTTCCCGCTGCAGGTGGTCATCAACCTGAACGCCCCGGGCACCGACCACACCGGCGGCGAGTTCCTCCTGGTGGAGCAGCGTCCGCGAGCCCAGTCCCGCGGCACGGCGACGCTGATCCCGCAGGGCCACGGCCTGGTGTTCACCACCCGCGACCGCCCGGTCCGCTCGGCCCGCGGCTGGTCGGCGGCCCCGGTCCGCCACGGCGTCTCGGCGGTCCGCTCGGGCCGGCGGCACACCCTGGGCCTCGTTTTCCACGACGCCGCATGACACCCCGCGAGCTCGAGGCGCTCGTGCGCTTGATCGGCCCTGCCCGCCACATCGTGCTCGGCACCGCGGCCGACCCGGTCTCCCGCGCCGACGGCGACCGGATCGCCGCGGCGTGGGGCGGCCTGGTGCTGGCGACGGTGACCTGGCCGGAAACGGCGGCGTCGTGGCTGCGCCAAGCCCGCCGCTTCGCCGCCCCGGACCCGGACCTCTGGGTCGTCAGCGCGACCCCGGCGGGCTGGGCCGGCATGGCACGACGGCTCCGGCTCTCGACGTCCTGGAGTCCACATCGGACACTCACGACCTCCGCCCTGGCGGACTTCGCCCTGCCCGGCCTGCGCGGCACCCGGCCGGACGGCACAACCTGGGAGACCTGATGAAACACCTCGAAGCCGATTCCCCGATCGGCCCGCTGACCCTCGTCGGCACCGGCGACGTCGTGACGGGCCTGTACTTCCCGAACCACTGGACCCGCCCGGACCGCACCACTTTCGGCGAGCGCGACGACACCGCGTTCCCGGAAGCCGTCCGCCAGCTGAAGGAGTACTTCGCCGGCCAGCGCACGACGTTCGACGTCGCGACGCGGGCGGACGGCCCTGCCGTCGACCGCGCGGTCTGGGCGGAGATCGCCAAGATCCCGTACGGCGCGACGGCGACGTACGGCGACCTGGCCCAGGCCGTCGGCGGCCTCCCCCACGAGGTCGGCGCGGCGGTGGGCCGCAACCCGCTGAGCATCCTCGTCGCGTGCCACCGGGTGGTCGGCAAGAACGGCAAGCTGACGGGGTACGCGGGCGGCCTGAAACGCAAGGAGTTCCTCCTGGAGCTGGAACGCCCGCCGGCCGCCGAACGCGGTCAGCTGTGGTGATCAGACGTGGCTGAGCAGCATGCTCACGCCGAGCCCGGTCATGGTCACGGCGATCACGACGTCCAGCACGCGCCACGCGACGGGCTTGGCGAACACCCCGGCCAGCCGCTTCGCACCGAACCCGAGCGCGCTGAACCAGACGGCGCTGGCCACTCCCGCCCCGACGCCGAACACCCACCGCCCATCACCGTGCGCAACGGCGACCGAGCCGAGCAGCAGCACGGTGTCGAGGTAGACGTGCGGATTGAGCCAGGTGAAGGCAACACAGGCGAGCATGGCCTTCCGCAACGGCGTCCTGTCGTCCCCCACCGTCATCACGGACGGCCGAAACGCCCGCCGAGCCGCCAAAACGCCGTACCCGAGCAGGAACACCCCACCGCCCACGGCGATGACCCCGATGGCGGTCGGCCACCGCTCGAGCACGGCGCCGATCCCGCTCACCCCGAGCCCGATCAACACCAGATCGGACACGGCGCAGATGACGACGAGCGGCGCCACCACACCCCCGCGCAAGCCTTGCTGCAGGAGAAAGGCGTTCTGCGACCCGATGGCGACGATGAGCGACAGGCCGGTCCCGAACCCGGCCAGGAGGAGCGTGAGCACGCCCTCACGGTATGACCGTCCTCCTGAATTACTCCAGCTAAAGATTCTTACGTAACATTAGTGCTTGTGATGACAGACCTCCCGCTCGACCAGGTCCGCACCCTCCTGGCCGTAGTGGACGAGCAAAGCTTCGACGCCGCGGCGGCGGTCCTGCACGTAACCCCGTCGGCGGTCAGCCAGCGCATCAAGTCCCTGGAGCAACGCACCGGCCGCGTCCTGCTGCTGCGCACGAAGCCGATCCAGCTGACCTCGTCCGGCCAGGTCCTGATCCGCTTCGCCCGCTCCCTGGCCCAACTCGAGCAGGACGCCCTCGCCGAACTGGGCCTCGGCTCCTCCGTCCGCACCCTCTCGATCGCGGTGAACGCGGACTCCCTGGCCACGTGGTTCCTCCCCGCTCTGGCCAAGGTCCCTGACAGCATCTGCTTCGACCTCCAGCGCGAAGACCAAGACCACACCGCGGCCCTGCTCCGCGAAGGCCTGGTGATGGCCGCGGTAACAGCTTCCCCCCACCCGATCCAGGGCTGCACGTCAACCCGCCTGGGCCGCATGCGCTACCGGGCCATGGCCTCCCCCGCGTTCATCTCCCGCTGGCTCTCGAACGCTCCCCTGCCATCATCCCTCCCGACGGCCCCGGTGATCGTGTTCGACCGCAAGGACGACCTCCAGGACCGCTTCCTCCGCAGCCTGACCCGCCGCCGAAGCTTCACCCTGGTCCGCCACCACATCCCAGCCTCGGAGTCCTTCGTCGACGCCGTGGCAGCGGGGTTGGGCTGGGGCATGGTCCCAGAGCTGCAGTCCGCCGACCGCGGCGATTCACTGGTCGACCTGGCGCCGGATCGCCCCCTGGACGTACCGCTGCACTGGCAGCAGTGGAAGCTCGACTCGCCCGCCCTGGCCGCCGTCGCGGACGCAGTGGCTCAGGGCGCGAAGGAGTCGCTGCGCTGAACTCGGCGACTTCACACCAAGCACGCCAACATGGCTGACGCCGGGCTGGATGAAGTCTCGCGCTCCAAGACTTGATTCGCACCATCGTCAGCGCACCGACGGCCAGCGCGGCACCTCCTCTACGAGGAGCCGCACGCTCCCACTCAACCAGCAGTCCGGGCCAAGCCGATCCGAAACGCGGAATCGACCGCGATTTGATCATGACTACAGATCATGTTGAGCCGTCAGACATCGGCGACACCAAGGCAAACAAGACGTTTATCGATCTTGCCAACCGGAACCCTAGCTGGCTCAACAGCAAGGTTCGTGCTTATCTTTGCTGCAGGTTGTAGGGTTGTCCCAGTGAGGCGAAGAGGCATCTCCTCGCTGGATCCGCAGAAAAGCACGCCGAGGAGGGTTTATGGTCCCGCCGTTTCGGGCACATCGCAGCGGTAGCCCGAGGCCGGACGTGGGTTCATGAGGTTCATCCAACGGCAATTTCCTTCCGCACGAGGCTGGTGGCTACTGGCGTGCTCGGCAATGTCCGGACTGGGCGTCGGAGGAGCTGTCGCATTGTGGATACCTGGCGCCGCGGCTGCGTCGATCGGCTCGGCGGTTGCCATCGCCGTATTCACCGCAACAAGTGGTCGCGGGAAGGAAGTCCTCGAAAAACAGGCATCCCAGCGTGACGCGCGGCCGAAAAAACTGATCGCGGCCGGTCCAGACGGATCTCCATTCCGGGTTCGGGACCTCGACGACCCGATCGTGCTGAGGGTACATCCAGCAGAGACTCTCGTCCACAACGTAGCCGGCACGCAGGTTCTCGACCGAACTCCACCCTACATTCGCCGCGATCTACACGACGATCTGGGTTCCAAGATACGCCGCGGCGGCTTCGTGCTTGTCGTCGGCGAGTCAACCGCAGGAAAGACTCGCATGGTATACGAAGCCGTGCGAGCAACATGCCCGGATCACACATTGCTCGCACCGACGAACCGTGAAGCACTGGACGACGTAGCCGCCATGGCTATCGGAGCTCATCGCTGCATACTATGGCTGGACGATCTCGAAAGGTTCATGGGAGCCGGCGGCCTGACGCCGAATCTCTTGAATCGGATTCTGGGCCGACACCGAGGCCACGCTGTCGTCGCCGCGACCATGCGAAGCCCAGAATTCGATCGATACAGTGCACGCGAGGAGACGTCCGTATCCGACGCCGATATGGACGCATGGCGGGATGCTCGCGATATTCTTCGCCTAGCTGTGATGTCCGGGGACGTTGTCCCGAGTTGAGGTGATCACTGGCGGCCTGTCGTGCTGACAGGTGAAGGCCTCCGGATGTGAAGTGGAGCTGTCTAGGAACCGCTTCACCCGCCGGAGGCCTTCGTGTCCCACCCTAACGCCACCCTGACCCCGCGCACCCGGCTGCGACTCGCCCGGCTGGTCGTCGAACACGGTTGGACCCACGCTGAAGCGGCCAAGATGTTCATGGTCGCCGCCAAAACGGCCGCGAAATGGGCGCAGCGCTACCGGCTCGAGGGCGCGGCAGGGATGGCTGACCGCAGCAGCCGCCCCCACCACAGCCCGACCCGCACCCCCGAACACCTCATGCGGGCGATCGTGCGGCTGCGATGGCGCCACCGACTCGGCCCGGTCCAGATCGCCGGCCGGCTCAACGTCCCGGCTTCGACCGTGCACGCGGTGCTGGTGCGCTGCCGGATCAACCGGCTGTCCCGCATCGACCGGGTCACCGGCGAACCGCTGCGCCGCTACGAACACGACCATCCCGGCTCGCTGATCCACGTCGATGTCACCAAGTTCGGCAACATCCCCGACGGCGGCGGGCACCGCTACCTCGGCCGGCAGCAAGGCGAGCGCAACAAACGCGCCACGCCAGGCTTGCCCCGCGGCGCGGACTACAAGCCCCGCACCGGCACCGCGTTCGTGCACACCGTCATCGACGACCACTCCCGC
>NZ_JAAGNB010000829.1:0-12028 GCF_010550475.1 Amycolatopsis sp. SID8362 | reverse complement strand
GTGCCCGAGCGGCTCGACCTCAAGTGCGCCGTGCTCGCCCGCGCCGACGCCGTGTGCCGCGCCGGCGCGGTGTTCCTCACGACCACGACCGGCTTGCCGGTGACCGAGATCGCCGCCCGCGGCGGCCGGCTGCCCCGCACGCTCGGGCTGCACCTGCCCGACCTCGGCGCGATCTCCGCGGCCACCGCGGTCGAGCTGGTGAGCACCCCGCTGACCGACGAGGGCGCCCGCGCCACCGTCGAGGACCTCCTGCGGGAGCTGGGAAAGACCCCGGTCCGCGTCGGCAACCACGCCGGGTTCGTCGGTGGCGCGCTCGTGCTGGGCTACCTCAACAGCGCCGCGGCGATGTTCGAGGAAGGCTTCGGCACCCGCGACGGCATCGACGCCGCGATGACCATGGGCTGCGGCGTGCCGCTGGGCCCGCTGGCGCAGCTGGACGCGATCGGCATCGACGTCGTCCACGACTCGCTCGAAGCGCTCTGGGAGCGCACCGGCGACCGGGTCTACGAGCCCGCGCCGATCCTGGCCAAGATGGTCGCGGCCGACACCCTGGGCCGCAAGAACGGCCACGGGTTCTACACCTACGACACCACCGGCCCGGGCCGGGTGGCCGAGCCCCGGACGGCCCTGTCCGCGCCGCCACCCGGGGACGGCGTCGCGCGCCCGGTGCGGCACATCGGCATCGCCGGTTCCGGGCACATGGCCACCGGCATCGCCGAGGTCTGCGCGCGCTCGGGCTACCAGGTGACGCTGGCCGCGCGCTCGCCCGAGAGCGCCGCCCGCGCCCGCGCGGCGGTGGCGAAGTCGCTCTCCCGCGCCGTGCAGCGCGCGAAGCTCACCGACGACGGCTTCGAAGCCGCGATGGCGTCACTGGCGACCGTGTCCGGCCTGGCCGCGCTCGGCCCGTGCGACCTGGTGATCGAAGCCGTCACGGAGGACCTCGAAACCAAACGCGCCGTGTTCGCCGAGCTGGACGCCCTCGTCCGGCCCGGTGCCGTGCTGGCCACCATCACCTCCAGCCTGTCGGTGATGAAGTGCGCCACCGCCACCGGCCGCCCGCACGACGTCGTCGGCATGCACTTCTTCAACCCGGCCCCGCGGATGCAGCTGGTCGAGGTGGTCCGCACGGTCGTCAGCGACCCCGGCGCCGTCGCGACCGTCCACGAGGTCGCCGGCAGCATGGGCAAGCACACCGTCGACTGCACCGACCGCGCCGGGTTCATCGTCAACGCCCTGCTGTTCCCGTTCCTCAACCGCGCCGTCGCCATGCTGCGCGAGCGGTACGTCGACGTGGCCGACGTCGACCGGATCATCGCCGGCGGCTGCCGGTTCCCGCTGGGCCCGTTCCAGCTGCTCGACCTGGTCGGGCTGGACGTGTCCCTGGCCATCCAGGACGCACTGTGGGCGGCCGCGCCGGACTCGGCGGCCGCGCCCGCGCAGTACCTCGGCCAGCTCGTGCGGGCCGGCTACCTGGGCCGCAAGAGCGGGCGCGGGTTCCACTCGCACGACCCCCACGAGAAAGGTGCTCACGCATGAGCCGACCACGACGGCCGATCCTGTTCGTCAGCTCGCCGGACCGCGGGCTCATCAACCCCTTGCTGGTGCTGGCGAAGGAGCTGTCCCGGCGCGGGGTCCCGGACCTGTACTTCGCGACCTCCGACAACCGCCGCGCCGAGGTCGAGGCGATCGGCGCCGACGGCACCGGCACCCGGGTCGGGTTCCGCTCGCTCGGCGCGCCGATCCCGGAGCTGTCCTCGGGTTCCTGGGACGACGAGACCTATCGCGCGGTCACTCAGGAATCCCGGTGGAAGGCGCACAAGGCGTTGCTGCGCCACACCTTCGACACGCGCTTCCGCGACGGGACCTACCGCGCGCTCGCGACCGTCACCGACGAAGTCGAGCCGGCGCTGATGGTCGTCGACTCGCTGCTGCACGCGGGATTCGAGCTGGCGGTCACCCGGGGGATCCCGCACGTGGTGAGCGCGCCGTTCCCGCCGAGCAACGCCATGACCAAGCTGCCGAAGGGTTTCCCGGTCCCGCACTCGGGGCTGCCGCTGGAGATGACGGCCAAGCAGCGCCGCGCCAACACCCTGTTCGGGGTCAAGCGCAAGGCGTTCTACGTCACCGACGCGCTGATGCGCAAGCGGATCGTCGAGTACTCCCAGTCGAACAAGGAGCTCGGCGTCTCCAAGCTCGCGTCGAAGTACTCGTCGCGGATCGACGAGGCCGCGGCCGTTTTCGTCTACTCCCTCGCCGAGCTCGACTACCCGGTCGACATCCCGGAGCACTTCCGCCTGCTGGGCGCGATCCTGCCGCCGCTGCCCGAGGTGCCCGCCGAGCAGGAGGTCCGCGGCTGGCTCGACCGGCACGAGTCGGTGGTCTACCTCGGCTTCGGCACCGTCGCGCGGCTGGACGAGGAGGAAGTCGGGAACGTCGTCGAGGTGGCCCGGCGGCTCGAGGGCAAGCACGCCGTGCTCTGGCGGCTGCCTGCCGAGTCGTGGCACCTGCTGCCCCCGGCCGACACGCTGCCGGCCAACCTGCGGACCGAGAAGTGGCTGCCTTCGCAGCTGGACGTCCTCGCGCACCCCCACGTCCGCGCGCACTTCACGCACGGCGGCGGCAACGGCTTCATCGAGAGCCTGTACTTCGGCAAGCCGCTGCTGCTGCGGCCGCTGTTCGTCGACTGCTACGACCAGGCCGTCCGCGGCCGCGACACCGGCGTCGGCCTGGTGGTCGAGCGGGCGCACGGCATCGACGTCGACGACGTCACCGCCAAGCTCACCGAGGTGCTGGAAAACCCGTCCTTCACCGCCCGCGCCCGGGAAATGGCGCGGCTGCAACGGGAACCGGGCCGCGGCCGCGAAGGCGCCGCCGACCTGCTGCTGTCGCTGGCCGAGGTCGAACCGGCTTCGACCGCGCGCTGACGCGGCAAACGCGAAGGCCGCCTTGGGAAGTTCCCAAGGCGGCCTTCGCGTTTGCCGGGGCTACCAGACCGCGCCCGTCAGCGCCTCGCCCAGGTCCAGCTCGCGGCTGGTCTGGCTGAGGTCGGACTCGACCATCATGTGCATCAGCTCCTCGAACGACACCGTCGGCGCCCAGCCCAGCGTTTCGCGGGCGAGACCGGCGTCCGCGCACAGCGTCTCCACCTCGGCGGGACGCACGAGGGACGGGTCCACCACGACGTGGTCACGCCAGTCGAGGCCGACGGCGGCGAACGCGATCTCGGCCGCGTCGCGGACGGTGTGCATCCGGCCGGTGCCGACCACGAAGTCACGCGCCACGTCCTGCTGGAGCATCAGGTGCATCGCGCGGACGTAGTCGCCGGCGAAGCCCCAGTCGCGCACGGCGTCGAGGTTGCCCAGGCGCAGCTCGTCCTGCAGGCCGAGCTTGATCCGCGCGACGGCGTTGGAGATCTTGCGGGTGACGAACTCGATGCCGCGGCGCGGCGACTCGTGGTTGAACAGGATGCCCGAGACACCGTACATCCCGTAGGACTCGCGGTAGTTGCGCGTGATGTAGTGCCCGTACGTCTTCGCGACGCCGTACGGGCTGCGAGGGTGCAGGATCGTCAGCTCGTTCTGCGGGGTCTCGGCCGCCTTGCCGAACATCTCCGACGACGAGGCCTGGTAGAACCGGATCCGGCCGCCGGGCGAGGAGGTCCGCGACTTGTCGAGGCCGCACACCATCCGGATCGCCTCCAGCACGCGCAGCACGCCCATGCCGTTGACGTCGGTGGTGAGCTCGGCCTGCTGCCAGGACATCGGCACGAACGAGATCGCGCCGAGGTTGTAGACCTCGTCCGGCTGCACGAGATCCACCGCGCCGACGAGGCTCGCCTGGTCCAGCAGATCGCCGTTGACGAAGTTCAGCTCGGCGGCGATCCGGCTGACGCGGGACTTGCGCGGATTGGCCTGGCCGCGGACCAGGCCCCACACCTGGTAACCCAGCGACAGCAGGTACTCGGCCAGGTAGGAGCCGTCCTGGCCCGTGACGCCCGTGATCAATGCTCGTTTCGTCATCGCTCTCCCACGTTCACCGGCCAACCGGCCGTGCTCGCGGCCGCCCGGCACCGCCGCTGATCTGCCCGATCACACACCCGGCAGGCCCTGGAAAACCCTCGACAATCCGGGCCCGCCAGGGCACATCGGCGGCGTCGTGGCGGGCTGCGATGACATGAATGACTCATTCATGTCGCCGGACGACATGAATGAGTCATTCACTACGTCTCGGGTCAGGGTTCCGGCAAAGTCGGTTCGAGCGTTCGTCACGCCCTGCCCGGAGTGGCCAACACGCCGTCCGGAACGGCCAACATGGCGCCTGGAATGGCCAACATGGCACACGATGCGCGTCGGCCAATGCCCCTGTCGGCGTGTTGGCCACTCCGGACGATGTGTTGGCCGTTCTCGTGCTCGCCGTGCCCACCTGGGCGGGGACTTTGCCGGAGCCCTGACGTCTCGGGTCAGGGTTCCGGCACCGTGCCGGGGGCAAACCCGCCGGGTGCGCGGCGGGTACTGGTGTTTTCCCGCCCCCACGCGGGCCATCCTGCAGCTTTCCGGTCGCCGAGGCTTGCGAGGACCCGATGGCATTCCGATATCCCGTCTCCCAGCCCCACCTCACCGGACGGGAGACCGACTACGTCACCGAGGCGGTCGGCACCGGCTGGATCTCCTCCCAGGGCCCGTTCGTGCGGCGGTTCGAGGAGGCGTTCGCCGAGTGGAACGGGAAGGCGCACGGCGTCGCCTGCTCGTCCGGGACGGCGGCGCTCACGCTCGCCCTGCGCGCGCTGGGCATCGGGCCGGGCGACGAGGTGCTGGTTCCCGAGTTCACCATGGTCGCGTCGGCCTGGGCAGTCACCTACACCGGCGCCACGCCCGTGTTCGTGGACTGCCGCGACGACCTGAACATCGACGTCGCGCTGGCGGAGGACAAGATCACGCCGCGCACGAAGGCGATCATGCCGGTTCACGTCTACGGCAGGCGCTGCGCCATGGACGCCGTGCTGGACCTGGCCTACCAGTACAACCTGCGGGTCGTCGAGGACTCCGCGGAGGCGCACGGCGTCCGCCCGGTCGGGGACATCGCGTGCTTTTCCCTCTACGCCAACAAGATCATCACCTCGGGCGAGGGCGGCATCTGCCTGACCGACGACGCCCGGCTGGCCGCCCAGCTGACCCACCTGCGCGGCATGGCGTTCAGCCAGGCCCACGACTTCGTGCACAAGAAGCTGGCCTACAACTTCCGGATGACCAACCTGCAGGCCGGCGTGGCACTGGCCCAGGTGGAGCAGCTCGACGAGATCCTGGAGCTGCGGGCCCGGATCGAAAAGCGCTACGACGAACGGCTCGAAGGGATCAGCGGGATCACGCGCATGCCCGGCCGCGACGTGCTGTGGATGTACGACCTGCTCGCCGACGGCCGCGACGAGCTGCGGGCGCACCTGGCCGCCGCCGGCGTCGAGACGCGCCTGTTCTTCCAGCCGATGAGCCGGCAGCCGATGTACCTGGACCCGTCGTGGCCGGACCTCAACGCGGCCCGCCTGGCCGCCCGCGGCTGCTACCTGCCCACCTACACGGGCCTGCGGGAGGCGGACCAGGACTACATCGCGGCGAGGATCGCCGAATTCTACGGCACCCCCTGACGGAAACGGCTTCGCCGCAGTCCGTCCGAAAAGGACGGGCTGCGGCGTGGGGTCCGGTGAGCCGCCCGGACAGTGACCGGACGGCCCACCGGCGTTCGAGAGGCGGCCCGGCAGACCAGGGGGTCGTCTGCCGAGCCGCCGGCTTCACCCGGCGGACTGCTCCGCGGCGTCGAGGTCGCGCGACAGCAGCTCCGCGATCTCCGCCACCGCGGCTTCCGCGCCTTCGCCCTCCGCCGTGATCAGCACCTCTTCACCGCCGCGGACGCCGAGCGCCATGACGCCCAGGATGCTGGAGGCATCCACCAGCTGGTCCTCGCTGCGGCCGATCTTCACCGGCACCGGCTGCCGGCCCGCCGCCTCGACGAGCAGCTTGACCGGACGCGCGTGCAGCCCGACTGGCGAGCCGATTACCGCCTTTTTACTGGACATCTCCGAATTCCCATCTGGAAGAAAAGCACGGCGGGGCCGCCGGTTCAGCCGGCCGACCTGGCGGAAAACTCCTCCGCGACCTGACGCGCCTTCGGCACGTCGGGAGCGGAAAGCACCTCGTGGGCGAGGATTTCGCACTGCTCGAGGGTGTGGTCCTTCAACGCGGCGCGGACCGCGGGGACCGCGGACACCGACATCGACAGGCTGGTGATGCCCAGCCCCGCGAACACCGGCGCCAGGCCCGGGTCGCTCGCCGCTTCGCCGCAGATGCCCGCGGGCTTGCCGGCTTCCTTCGCCGCCGCGGCGACGTTGGCCACCAGCGCCAGCAGCGCCGGCTGCCACGGGTCCAGCAGCTCCCCCAGCTCGCCGAGCATGCGGTCGGCGGCGTAGGTGTACTGCGAGAGGTCGTTGGTGCCGATGCTGACGAAGTCGACCTCCGCCAGGATGTCCCGCGCCCGGATGGCCGCGGCGGGCACTTCGATCATCACGCCGACCTTGCCGATCCCGTGTTCCCGCGCCAGTTCCCGGAACGCCGCCGCCTCCGCCGGGGTGGCGATCATCGGCGCCATCACCCGCACGTCCGCGTCGTGGTCGGCCGCCGCCAGGCTGATCGCCTCCAGCTGCGCGGTGAGCAGGCCCGGGTTCCGGACGCCCACGCGGTAGCCGCGCACACCCAGCGCCGGGTTCGGCTCGTCCTCGGTGTTGGCGAACGGGATGTACTTGTCGGCACCGGCGTCGAGCGTGCGGATGACGACCTGGCGGCCGGAAAACCCGCGCAGCACTTCGCCGTACGCCGCCCGCTGCTCCTCGACCGTCGGGGCTTCCGTGCGGTCCAGGAACAGGAACTCGGTGCGGAACAGCCCGACCCCTTCGGCGTCGGCCGCGGCGTCGGACGCCGCCCCGCCGGCACTGCCGACGTTGAGCAGCAGCTTGACCGGGTGGCCGTCGGCGGTGGCGCCGGGACCGCTGTGCGCGGCGAGCTTTTCCTTCAGCGAAGCCGCTTCCGCTTCGATCCGGTGGACGTAGTCGTCGTCCGGGTCGACGGCGACCGTGCCGCGCGTGCCGTCGACCGCGATCCGCTGCCCGTCCGCCAGGCCCGCGGCGCCGGCGCAGCCGACCACCGCGGGAATCCCGAGCGCTCGTGCGACGATCGCCGTGTGGCTGGTCGGGCCGCCCTTCTCGGTGACGATGCCGAGCACCTTCGCCGGGTCGAGCAGCACCGTGTCGGCCGGCGCGATGTCCTGGCCCACCAGGACGAACGCGCCGTCCACCGCCGGGATCCCCGGCTGGGCCAGGCCCAGCGCGGCGGCGATGGCCCGGTCGCGGATGTCGATCAGGTCCGCCG
Organism: Amycolatopsis sp. SID8362; assembly: GCF_010550475.1. Classification (NCBI taxonomy): domain Bacteria; kingdom Bacillati; phylum Actinomycetota; class Actinomycetes; order Pseudonocardiales; family Pseudonocardiaceae; genus Amycolatopsis; species Amycolatopsis sp. SID8362. The sequence continues at coordinate 4,616 of NZ_JAAGNB010000829.1, read as the reverse complement.
CCCGCTCGCCGAGGTAACCGCCGATGGCCTCCAGCGCGGCCACGTGCTTGCCGAACGCGTCGCGGATGGCCCACGCGGCGGGGCGGCCGCCCGCCACCCCGTCGGCGATACCGGTCCGCAGCGACGGGTCCTGCGCCATCATGATCTGGGTGTCCATGATGGACTTCGACTCGCCCGACACCGAAGCCGCGCGCTTCTCCAGGTCCGCCACCGCCGCGTCGAGCGCTTCGGCCGCCGCCGCCAGCTCCGCTTCGGGAGCCGCCGGGGCGTCCCAGTGCTCCGGCAGCACCGGGGGCGGCGTCAGCCGCACCACCGGGCCGGCGGCCGCACCCGGGCTCGCCGGGTTGCCGCGCAGTTCGTCAACCACCGTTGGTCGCCTCCTCAGGTCCGCACGCACCGCTTACGCGGAAACGGTGCCCGGCTCGATCGTCACCTTGATCGCTTCGCCACTGCTGACGATGTCGATCGCCTTCAGCACGTCCGACAGCGGCAGGTGGTGGGTGATCAGGTCGTCGACCGGGACCTTGCCCGAGGAGATCAGCTCGAGCGCCTGGCGGTTGTGGTCCGGGCTGGACCCGTTGGCGCCGTAGATGGTCAGCTCCCGGTAGTGCACCAGGTTCGAGTCGCACGCGATGATCGGGTTGTCCTTCGGCAGGCCGCCGAAGAAGCTGATCCGGCCGCGGCGCGCGGTCATCTTCAGCGCGTCCTCCTGCGCCTTGCCCGCCGCGGCGGCCGTGATGACCACGTCGGCGCCGTCGCCACCGGTGAGCTCGAGGACCTTCTCGACGACGTCGACCTCGCTGCCGCAGATCGCGGCGTCCGGCTTGACGAGGTCGGCGGCCAGGTCCAGCCGGTTGCGGTTGAGCTCGACCAGGTAGACCGCGGCCGCGCCCTTGGCACGGGCCAGCCGCACGTGCAGGCAGCCGATCGGGCCGGCGCCGACGACCACGACGACGTCGCCCTCGCCGACCTGCGCGAAGTTCTGTCCATTCAGGACACACGCGAGCGGCTCGGCGACCGAGGCCTCGGCGTAGCTGACGCCCTCGGGGATCCGGTTGACGCCGTCGACCTTGAGGACCTGCTTCGGCACGATCATGTACTCGGCGAACCCGCCGTCGAAGTGGTAGCCCATCGACAGCTGGTTCGGGCAGACCTGCTGCAGCCCCTTGCGGCACTGCTTGCACTCGCCGCACGGGATCGCGGCGATGACCTGCACGCGGTCGCCCGCCGCCCAGCCCGCCGTGTTCGCGCCGGTTTCCACGACCTCGCCGGCGATCTCGTGGCCGATCACGCGCGGCGGGTCGATGTGGTGGTGCCCGTGCCGGAAGATCTTCAGGTCGGTACCGCAGGTCGACGTGTTGTGCACGCGGATCTTGATCTCGTCCGGGCCGGCCTTCGGCTCGTCCGCGTCTTCGACCCGCAGGTCACCGGGCGCGTAGAAACGTGCCACCTTCATCGGGAAAACTCCTCGTCCACTTCGTTCAACAGTCGCAGGATCGTTTCGGCGTCCGGTGCCTCGCGCAGCTGCTTGACCTGTTCGGAGTCCATCAGGATCCGGGCCAGCGAGGACAGGATCCCGACCTGCTCCGAACCCTTGGCCGCGATGCCGACGCAGAGCCGGACGTCGTTGCCGTCCCAGTCGACCCCGGCGGGGAACTGGAGGATCGCCAGCGCGGTGCGCTTGACGAACTTGCGGGATTCGTCGGTGCCGTGCGGGATCGCGACGCCCTCGCCGAGGTAGGTCGACACCGACTTCTCGCGTACGTGCATCGCGTCGAGGTACCCCGGCTCCACCGCCCCCAGTTCGAGGAGCTTGTTCCCGACCTGGGTGATCGCGTCCGCCTGGTCGGGGGCGGTGCAGCCGATGAGCACGGACTCGGGCCCGAGGATGGCGGCGTCAGTCGGCAAGGGAACCGCCGTCCCGGATCGCCTGCTCGACGCGGTCGAAGACCGGGTCGCCGAGGAAGCTCTGGAAGCCCAGGATCACCGCGCCGGTACCGGCCTTGCGCGCCCGGTTGACCAAAGTGGACTGGCACAGCACGACCTGCGCGTCCGCCGGGATCTCGTTGACCGGGGTGTGCTCGACCTTGACCGAGTACGGCTTCAGCCGCTTGGCCAGCTGGGAGGCGACCATCACGCTGCTGCCCATGCCGGCGTCGCAGGCGATGATGACCTTCTTGACTTCCTTGCCTTCGATGCTGCTCATCCTCGTGGTTCCTTCCTTCGATCGACGGTGATCGTCACGCCACCGAGCCACCGGCGGCGATCGCCGCGGCGCGTTCTTCCTTGCGGGCGTCCCGCCCGAACTTCAGCAGCACCGCCGCGACGATGAACGACACGGCCGCCGCGATCACGACACCGGCGACCACGCCCAGGTAGCCACCCTTCGGCGTCACGGCCAGCACCGCGATGATGCTGCCCGGCGACGGCGTGGCGGTCAGGCCGGCGTTGAAGATGCTGAACGTCGCGACACCGGCCGCGCCACCGGCGATCGCGGCCAGGATCAGCCGCGGGGTCGCCAGGATGTACGGGAAGTAGATCTCGTGGATGCCGCCGAGGAACTGGATGACGATCGCGCCCGGGGCGGTGGCCCGCGCGCTGCGGGCGCCGAAGAAGGTCAGCGCCAGCAGGATGCCGAGGCCGGGGCCGGGGTTCGGCTCGATCAGGAACTCGATCGCCTTGCCGTCCTTCAGCGCGTCCGCCACGCCCAGCGGGCTCAGCACACCGTGGTTGATCGCGTTGTTGAGGAAGAGGACCTTGGCCGGCTCGACGATGATCGAGACCAGGGGCAGCAGGTGCGCGTCGATCAGGCCCTGCACGCCGCTGCCGAGCGCCTTGGTGATGCCCTGCACGACCGGGCCGATGCCCAGCATGCCGAGCACCGCCATCGCGCCGCCGATGATGCCGGCGCTGAAGTTGTCGACCAGCATCTTGAAGCCCGGCGCGGTCTTGCTGCCGACCTTCTCGTCCCACAGCTTGATCAGGAAGCCGCCCAGCGGGCCCACGATCATCGCGCCGAGGAACATCGGGATCGACGCGCCGACCGCGATGCCGACCGTCGCGACCGCGCCGACGACCGCGCCGCGCTGGCCGTGGACCATCCGGCCACCGGTGTAACCGATCAGCACCGGCAGCAGGAAGTTGATCATCGGGTCGACGAGCTCGGCGATGTGCGCGTTGGGCGCCCAGCCGCTCGGGATGAACAGGGCGGTGATCAGGCCCCAGGCGATGAACGCGCCGATGTTCGGCATGACCATGCCGGCGAGGTGCCCGCCGAACCGCTGGATACCGACCCGCGCGCGTTCCGCCCTCGACGGAGTGGCTTCCTCTTCGCGCTCCGCAGTGGTAGTCATCGTTGGCTTCCTTTTCTGGGAAAGGGGTTGGGGAGGGATCGCCATCCGGGGATGGCGGTGAGCGGTCCGGTCCGGCGCGCTACTCGCGCACCTTCTCGTCCCACTCCGGACGCGGGTCCACCCGCACTCGACGCGCCCCCACGTCTTCGGGACCCGGCATCGTGCTCCCGGGCAGCGACACTGCTGCCGCTCCCCAGGCGACGGCTGTGGCCAGCGCTTGCGGGCCACTCCCCCCTGCCGCCAGGAAACCGGCGAGCATCGCGTCGCCGGCACCGACCGAGCTGCGCGGTTCGGCCGATGCGTTGGCGCACCAGACTCCCGCTTCCTCCACCAGCACGGCACCTTTGCTGCCGAGGCTGGCGAGAACCGTGCCCGCGCCGAGCGCGCGGAGTTCCTGTGCGGCGTCGACGACGTCCCGCACGGTGTCCAGCTGCCTGCCGACCGCTTCCTCGAGCTCGTCGAGGTTCGGCTTGACCAGCGCCGGACCGGCCTTGACCGACGTCCGGAACGCCGGGCCGCTGGTGTCCACGACGACCTTGGCGCCGGTGGTGGCCAGGCGCGCGATCAGGTCGGCGTAGAAGTCTTCGCCGGCACCGGGTGGCAGGCTTCCCGCCGCCACCACCCATTCCGCGTCGGCCACGTGGGACATCAGGGTGTCGCACAGGGTTTCCAGTTCCGCACCGGAAAGGTGCGGCCCGCTCTCGTTCACCTTCGTGACGGTCGCGTCCGGTTCGACCACGCTGATGTTGCTGCGCACGGGTTCCGCGGTCGGCACCCGGACCACGTCGATGTTGTAGTCGCGCAGCAGGCTGATCAGGTGGTCGCCGTCGGCGCCGCCGGCCGGGACGACCGCCCGGGCCTTGAGTCCGTTGCGCACGAGCGCGCGTGCGACGTTGATGCCCTTGCCTCCCGGCTGGACACGCGCACCCGTAGCCCGGTGCAGCTCGCCCCGGATGAGCCGGTCGACCTCGATCGTCCGGTCCACGCTCGGGTTCGCCGTGAGGGTCACGAACACTTCAGCACACCTCCGCCGGGGTCCTCGTTGATTTGGTTGATATTGCCTGTGTTCATCTGCGTTTGCAAGACCCAACTTCACCGGAAGTTCAACCGTTATCTTCGGAAGCACTAGATCTCTACGCTGTGGCCAGGAAGAACGTCGACCACACCGCGTGGCAGCAAACCAACACAAAGCCATATCGCCGACCCCGCCGTCGAACACGACAAGGCGGGCCGGGTCGCCCTCCGATTCTCCGAAGGTCACCC
>NZ_JAAGNB010000781.1:0-5119 GCF_010550475.1 Amycolatopsis sp. SID8362 | reverse complement strand
CGGCCGGTGGCGCGGCGGGCGCGGGCGGCGCGGGAGCCGGCCGGACCGGTGCCACCGGGATGGGTGGCATGGGCGGCATGGGTCACGGCGCCAAGGGCCAGGGCGGCGGCGACGAGGAACGCACGTCGAAGTACCTCCTCGGCGACGATCCGAACGACATCTTCGGAACCGACGAACTCACCGCGCCGCCGGTCATCGGCGAGTAGCGCACGCGGGAGTGCCGGGCGCGTGCCAAGATGAGCGCGCCCGGCTCCTTCGGGTTCACCAACAGTCTTCAATGGGGGAAGAGCGGTGCTGGACAGGCAAGTCACCATCTCGACCGGCACCCTGGTCAACCTGATCCGGCGCCGGGGCGGCGAGCCGCACACGGTGCTGGTGGAAACGCCGACCTGGTACAGCGACGAGGCCCAGCGCGCCGAGGACGAGCGGGTCAACGCCGAGCTCGCCACGGCCGGGCTGTTCGGCCCGCGCGGCATGCACCCCGGCTTCGTCGCGACGGTCGAGGCGATCGCGCGGCCGCAGCTGGAGTACTACGGCTGGATCGACGGCGGCTTCCAGGGCAAGCCGGTCAGCTACCGGCTGCTCGGCGGCAGCGCCGGCGGTGAGGCGTTCGTGCTCGCCAAGCACGAGGAGCTGGACGCCGTCGTGCTGGCGTCGTCCCGGCCCGGCGAGCTGCTCGACGACTTCCTCGGCCAGATCCCGAAGCTGGCCCCCGGCCGCGGGACGCCGCTGGCGGTGCCGAAGAGCCAGATCGAAGGCACCGCCCGGGGCGACGAAGGCGAGTTCGCGGTGCTCCGCAACGACCGCCCGGCCGAGGGTTCGCAGGAGGCCGACGAGCTCCGCCGGATCCTCGCGTTGCGCCGAATGGGCAGCGGCAGCCTGTACGTCGCGGCGCGCACCCGGACCGGCGCGCGCCACCGGATCGAACGCCCGGTGAACTACATCGATACGTCGGAAGGCCGGTGGCTGACCGAAGAGATTCCGGGGCGTGGCGAGAACCGGATCGCCTTCACCCCGGCCGACCAGCGCGTTCTCGCTGACCGGTTACGCAGCGCGCAGGGCCGGCTCACCGCGGCCTGAGGCCGGCGCCGTTCAGCCCACCGGGTGACCGCTCTACCCTCCGTGATTTTCATCCACAGGCCTTGGGGGTCAATGGGCCCGGGCTGGTCCACGACACGCCGAAGAACGGACTTCGCGCGACACGCCGCACGAGTTTTCCGCCGGTTCTCCACAGCTTGTACACAGCCCTTGACCTGCGGTTTCCGAGAAGCCGATCACGCTTGTCCCCAACTTGTCCACAGCTCTCGCGGCACCTGTGATTGGTTACCCCCGTTCATCCCCAGGTTGTCCACAGAAGGGTCCCCACCCGGAATTGCCATCCGCCTCTCGGGGGATCTAGCGTGCCGCCTCGGGCCTGTACTCACCGTGGCGCTCCGCGTGTCTGCGCCAGCCGGTCGACGTCGTCGTCGATCATCGAGGTGACGAGGTCCGGGTGATGGGGAAGCACGGGACGAGCCGCGTGCTTCGAGAGCGAAGATCCGGCATAATCGAACGAGTGTTCGACACGATGAGGAGGTGTCCGGGGCGGTGGCGCTGACCGACGACCGTGGTCCGATGTACGCGGAGTCCGACCCGGGGCCGAGCGAGCCGCCACCCGAGGGCGGTGGCGGTGGTGGCGGCGGGTTCGACCGCCAGCCGCCGCAGGACATCGCGGCCGAGCAGTCCGTGCTCGGCGGCATGCTGCTGTCCAAGGACGCAGTCGCCGACGTCATCGAGGCCCTCGGTCCCGACGACTTCTACCGGCCCGCGCACCAGGCGATCTACGACTGCATCCTCGACCTCTACGGCCGCGGCGAGCCGGCCGACCCGATCACGGTGTCGGCCGAGCTGGAGCGGCGCGGCGAGCTGGGCCGCGTCGGCGGCGCGCCCTACCTGCACACGCTGATCGCGACGGTGCCGACGGCGGCGAACGCCGGGTACTACGCGGAGATCGTCTCGGAGAAGGCGGTGCTGCGCCGGCTGGTCGAGGCGGGCACCCGGATCGTGCAGTACGGCTACGGCGCGGCCGCGGCCGACGGCGCGAACATCGACGAGGTGGTCGACCGCGCGCAGGCCGCGATCTACGACGTCACCGAGCGCCGGACCAGCGAGGACTACGTCGCGCTGGAAGAGCTGCTGCAGCCGACGATGGACGAGATCGACGCGATCGCCTCCCGCGGCGGCCAGTCCCAGGGCATCCCGACCGGGTTCACCGACTTCGACGAGCTGACCAACGGCCTGCACCCGGGTCAGATGATCATCGTCGCCGCCCGTCCCGGTGTCGGTAAGTCGACATTGGGCCTGGACTTCGCGCGCTCGGCGTCGATCCGGCACGGCATGACCAGCGTCATCTTCTCGCTGGAAATGAGCCGGACCGAGATCGTCATGCGCATGCTCTCGGCCGAGGCGAAGATCCGCCTCGCCGACATGCGCGGTGGCAAGATGTCCGACGACGACTGGACGCGGCTGGCCCGCCGGATGAGCGAGGTGTCCGAGGCGCCGCTGTTCGTCGACGACTCCCCGAACATGACGATGATGGAGATCCGGGCCAAGGCGCGGCGGCTGAAGCAGCGCAACGACCTGAAGCTCGTTGTCCTCGACTACCTCCAGCTGATGACGTCCGGCAAGCGCGTCGAGTCGCGGCAGCAGGAAGTCTCGGAGTTCTCGCGGCAGATGAAGCTGCTGGCGAAGGAGATCGAGGTCCCGGTGATCGCGATCAGCCAGCTGAACCGTGGTCCGGAACAGCGCACGGACAAGCGCCCGATGCTGTCCGACCTGCGTGAGTCCGGCTCACTGGAGCAGGACGCCGACCTGGTCATCCTGGTCAACCGCCCGGACGCCTGGGAGCGCGACGACCCGCGGGCCGGCGAGGCGGACCTGATCATCGCGAAGCACCGTGCCGGCCCGACGGCGACGATCACCGTCGCGCACCAGCTGCACTACAGCCGTTTCGTCGACCTCTCGCACGACTAGCCGAGAGCGCCGTACCCGCGGACGAACGCGGTGAGCAGCCGGCCGAAGGTGTCGCGGTCCTCGTCCGGCCAGTCCGCCATGACCTCCGCGAACACCGAGCGGCGGAAGGCGTGCAGCTCGTCGAGGTGCGCCTGGCCCGCTTCGGTCGGCACGAGCACCGCACGCCGTCCGTCGCGCTGATCGGCTTCACGGCGGAGCAGCCCCTGCTCGACCGCGCGCGCCACCAGGCGGCTCGCGCGGGGCTGGTCGACGCCCATCGCCGCGCTCAAGGCCGTCACCGTGCTGGGCTCGCCGCGATCGCCGAGCTCCTCGACGACATCGAGCAGTTCGTGCACCGGGTCGTGCGCGCCACGGCCCCTGGCCTTGCCGATCCGGCTCAGGGCCCGCCGCTGCTGGCTGCGGCGGATCGCGATCATGGCGCGCTCGACGTCGGCCACCGCGTCCGTCATGGTTGCTCCACCTCCGAACTACATGTACTTTTACATGCAGTTGTTCAACGACATATCGGAGTTCCCATGAAACCCTTCGGCTGGTGGCTGCGCCACCTCCACGAGCTCCTCGAGTCCTCCATGGCCCGGGTCCTCGAAGCGGAATCGCTGACCCGGCGGCACTGGCAGGTACTCAACACGATCGCCCTCGGCGCCCGCACGCCGGAGGAGGTCGACGCGGCCATGGCGCCGTTCGTCACCTCCGAAGGCTCGATGGCCCCGAAGCTGGCCGACCTGCGCGCCCGCGGCTGGGTCGCCGAAGACGGCGCCTTGACCACCGACGGCCTCGCGGCCCACGCCCGCGTCGAAGCGCGCATCCAGGAGTTCCGCGCGAAGTCCATGGCGGGCATCGGCGACGACGACTACCGGACGACGATCCGCACGCTGGAGCGGTGCGCGGCCAACCTCGCCTGAGGAATATCCCGCGGCCGCCCGGCGTCGAGTACTCTAGTAGTTGAACTTTCAAATACTTGGAGCGCTCGATGACCCGCACCCCGGTCCTCTACCTCAGCCACGGCGCCCCGCCGCTCGCCGACGACGTCACCTGGACCCGCCAGCTCGCCGGCTGGTCGGCCGACCTGCCGGAGCCCCGCGCGATCCTCGTCGTGTCGGCGCACTGGGAGGAGGCGCCGCTGACCCTCGGCGCGACGACGACCGTGCCGCTCGTGTACGACTTCTGGGGCTTTCCCGAGCGCTACTACCAGGTGAAGTACGCGGCTCCCGGGGCGCCGGAGCTGGCCGCGAAGGTGCGTAAGCTGCTTCGCTCGACGGACACGCCGGTGCACGACGCGCCGGAGCGGGGACTCGACCACGGCGCCTACGTGCCGCTCGTCGAGATGTACCCGGACGCCGACATCCCGGTGCTGCAGGTCTCGATGCCGTCGCTCGACCCGCGGGAGCTGTTCGACCTGGGCCGCAAGCTCGCGCCGCTGCGCGACGAAGGCGTGCTGATCGTCGGCAGCGGCTTCTTCACCCACAACCTGAGCGGCATGGCCCGCGCCACCGACGGCGCCCCGCCGGCGTGGTCGGCCGAGTTCGACCACTGGGGCGACGAGGTCCTGCGCAGCGGGGACGTCGACACGCTGCTCGACTTCCGGCACAAGGCACCGGCGGCGACGCTCGCGCACCCGCGGATCGAGCACTTCGCGCCGCTGTTCGTCTCCCTCGGCGCCAGCTCGGACGAAGGCTCCGGCCGGACCGTGATCGACGGCTTCTGGCACGGCCTGGCGAAGCGCTCCCTGCAGTTCTCCTGACTTCCCCCGGACACGAACGAACCCCAGGGGCCGGGTGGGCTCCTGGGGTTCGTCCTCTCCAGGGAAGGAGAGCCTTTTCGACAACCGCGATCGCGGGTGGGAGGCGTTCCGTGCGAGGTCACCCTCGCGGCGCGGTGGAACGCCTGCCCGTGACGGCGGGGTACGGGGGCCGGGCGGGCTCTGGCTGAACCCGCCCGGCGTCCGGAACTACTTGCGCTTGACCAGACCCAGCAGCTTCGCGAGGAAGCCGGTCGAGTCCAGGCCCGACATGGCCGGGACCTGCGCGGCCGGGGCCGCGCTGTCCAGCACCGGCAGCTTGGCGTTCACCGGCAGGGCCGGGGCGGCCGGCAGCGCCGGGGTGGCCGG
>NZ_JAAGNB010000742.1:0-3455 GCF_010550475.1 Amycolatopsis sp. SID8362 | reverse complement strand
CCCGAGCCCCCGCCCGAACCACTGCCCGAGCCGCCGCCCGCCCCACTGGGCAGGTCGGTGCCGGAGCCGGAGCCACCGCCCGGCGCACCGGACCCCGTGCTCGTGTCGGGGATCGGCGGCACCTGGCCACCGCCCCCACCGGCTCCCGAACCACCGGAACCCGAACCCGAGCCGCCGCCCGAACCGGATCCGGACCCGCCCGAACCACCCGCGCCGAACCCACCACCGGAGCCGGACCCGGATCCGCCACCCGAGCCGAAACCGCCGCCCGAACCGGAACCCGAGCCACCCGGTCCACCACCGGAGCCGCCGGTCGTGCCGGGGCCACCGGGACCACCCGAGCCCGAGCCACCGGTGCCGCCGGCGCCCTCGAACTCGTTCTTGATCCCGCCCATGACCTTGTCGAGGGCGTCGTAGGCCTGGTCGACGAGGTCCTTCGTGTCCTTGCAGGTCTTCTCGAAGCCCTTGTACAGCCGGTCCCACATGTCGGGGTTGAACTGGTTCTGGATCCACTGCTTGGCCAGGTCCTGGCCGTGCTTCTTGATCTCGTCGCCGTCGCAGCAGCCCTGGTCGTTGAGGGTCTTGACCAGGTTGGTGCCGAAGTTGAGGTCCATCCAGCCCGCGATCTGGGCCAGGTCCTGCTCGTTGCCGTGCTCGCCACTGGCGACCGCGACGACCTTCTGCGCCATCGTGTAGTCGGCCTTGCCGACCAGGTCGGTGTACATCCCGATGACGGCGTCGGCCTTGCCCTTGCACAGCTGGAACACCGTCGTGGCGGTGTTCTTCGTGGCCTCGCTCGCGTTGCCGAGCGTCTGGGCCAGCTTGGCGGCCTTGGGCTGGATCTTGTCGTTGTAGGTGTCGGACGCCGCGTCGGCGCCCGCGCCGCTCCACGTCTGGTACAGGGTGCCCAGCTGCGAGCCGGTGTCCTGCACGGTCCGGTCCACCGTCTCCGAACCGCGCTTGAAGTGCGCGGCGTCGGCGACGAAGTCCGCGAAGCTGATGCCGCGCTGCTCGTCGAACGGCGCGCGGATGTCCTTGTCGAGGTCGAGCGCGCGGGTGTTGCCGCGGCAGTCGTCCGGGATCTTCGCCAGCAGCGAGCCGAACGTCTCGAACAGCTTCAGCGCGGGCGCGGCGGCGTCGAAGATCTCGTCGGACGTCTTCGTCCCGCTGGTGGTGCCGTCGTCACCGGACGCGGGCGGCTGGGTGCTGTCGAGCTTGCCCTTGCCCTCGTCGACCGCCTTCTTTTCCTGGTCTTCGTTGTAGGAGTTCTGGTCGCCGCTCTGCTTGGCCTTGTCGAAGGCCTCGTCGACCGACTGCCCGGCGAACAGCGGGTTGGCGTTGTACGCCGTCGCGTACTTCTCGGCTTCCTGCCGCTTCTGCTTGATCTCGTCGGGTTCCTGGTCGGCCAGGAACGGCGGCGGTGGCGGGTTTTCCCGCAGCCAGCTGCTGATCAGCGCGCTCTTCTGCGCGGCGGGCACGCTGGGATCGTCCAGCAGCGCCTTGACGTCGGACCACTTCTTCTTCTCGTCGGCCATCAGAGACTGCCCCCGGCGTTGGTGATCGCGCCGGCCTGGTTGTCTTCGTTGGCGCTGTAATTCGACCCGGCGGTGCCGAGGTTGGTGCCGAACGACCCCAGCGTGCTGCTGTAGCCGGAAACCGCGGCCCACAGCGCTTGCGCGCCCGCGGTGTACTTCGTCGCGTGGGTGCCGTGCGCCCGGCCGAACTTCTCCGCGGTCACCTGCGAGTTCTGCAGGTCCGGGTTGTCGTCCAGCAGGTGTTCCGCCAGGTCACCGATCGTCTTCGAGGCCGTCGACAACGCCTCGGTCGTCGCGGTGTACCCCCCGCCGCTCATTTCAGCGCCTCTCCTGTAGCTCCGCCAGTTCCCAGGGCTTCCGCGAGCACGGCGGCCACCGATCCCACGTCGGTGAACCGGTCGAGCTGGTCCAGCTCGATCGTCACGCCGTAGTAGACCTCCAGCGCCGCCAGCAGCTTGATCCGGCCTTTCGAGTCGATGCCCAGCTCCTCCAAGGGCGCGTCGGGCTCGACGAGGGCCGGGTCCAGCCGGAAGGTCTCGCTGACGACCTTCGTGACCTCGGCGCGGTGATCACCCACGGTCGCCACCATAACGTGCCTTCGCGGCCGACCGGGCGACCTTCCCGCTGGAGGTGCGCGGAAGTCCACCGGAAGGGACCAGATGCACCCTGCGGAGGGTGAGCCCGTGCTCGGCGGACACCGCGCGCAGCACGGCCCGGGTCACTTCCTTGACGTCGGCTTCGGCGCCGCGGGCCCATTCGGCGACCACCACCGCACCCTCGCCGTCGTCGTCGGTCACGCCGAACGCGGCGACGCGGTCGCGCCGGACCGCCGGGTGGGCCTCCCCCGCGGCGGCCTCGATGTCCTGCGGGTGGAAGTTGCGGCCGTCGATGACGATGAGGTCCTTGAGCCGCCCGGTGACGTAGAGGTCGCCGCGGTGCACGACACCGAGGTCACCGGTGCGCAGCCAGCCGTCGAGCCCGTCGAGGGTGGCGCCGAACGCGGTGGCGTCGCCGCGGCCCCAGTACCCGGTCGCGACGTTCGGGCCGTGGATCCAGATCTCGCCGACGGCGCCGTCGGGCTGCTCGTGTCCGTCGTGGACGATCCGCACCCGCTGCCCGACCGGCCGCCCGACGGACACGAGCTCCTGCCCGTCGACGGTTTCGACGGCGTGCCCCTGCGCGAGGGCCTCGCGGTCGAAAACGGCGCCGCGCGGCCCTTCCGGCCCGGCGCTCGCGACGTACACGGTGGCTTCGGCGAGCCCGTAGGACGGCCGGTACGCCTCGCGCCGGAACCCGTGCGGGCCGAAGACCTCGAGGAAGCGCTCTCCCGTGGCCGGGCGGACGGGTTCCGCGCCGTTGAGCGCGACCCGCACGTCCGAGAGGTCGAGGCCGTCCTCGGCACCGGCGTCGGCCGCGAGGTCGTAGGCGAAGTTCGGGGCCGCGGTGAACACGGCGGGGTAGTCCGCAAGCTGCCGCAGCCACCTTCGCGGACGGTGAACGAATTCCGCCGGGGACATGAACACCGCGCGGCCGCCGGCGAAGACCGGCAGGCACAGCAGCTGGATCAGGCCCATGTCGTGGAAGAACGGGATCCAGCCCGCGCAGGTCGTGCCTTCGTCGACGGCGTAGGCCCGACCGCCCTGCCAGCACGCGGCGACGATCGCCCGGTGCGGGATCACCGCGCCCGCCGGTTCGCGCGTCGACCCCGACGTGTACTGCAGGTACGCGGGCGTCTCCGGGTCGGCGAACACCGGATCGGCGCCCGGCCCGGTCAGCTCGTCCACCACGACGACGGGGTCGTGCGCGGGCAGCCGTCCCGCCACGGCCGACGACGTCAGCCACACGCGCGCGCCGGAATCCGCCAGCACCCCGGCGAGCCGCTCGGCCTGCGCGGCGTTCGACGGCGGCATCAGCGGCACC
>NZ_JAAGNB010000691.1:0-14491 GCF_010550475.1 Amycolatopsis sp. SID8362 | reverse complement strand
TGCGCGCGCTCGCCAAGCTGGAGCAGGTCCTGCCGGCACGGCTGCGGCACCGCGTCCAGGCCCTGGAAGCCGCGACGGTGTCGGTACCCGGCGCCGGCCCGGCCGTCGACGCCGAGGTGCTGACCGCGATCGCGGCGGCCATCCGGGCGAGCGAGCGGCTGCGCTTCGACTACCTGAGCCACCATCGCGAGCCGAGCCGCCGCGAAGTCGAGCCGCACCGACTGGTCAGCTGGTCACGGCGCTGGTACCTCGTCGCGTGGGACATCGCGCGGGACGACTGGCGCACCTTCCGCGTCGACCGCATGACGCCGAAGGTGCCGAACGGCCCGCGCTTCACCCCGCGCGAGCCGCCCGAGGGCGACGTGGCGCGGTTCGTCCAGCGCAGCGCGGGCGCCGCGACCTGGCGGTTCCACGCCCGGGTCCGGCTGCACGCTTCGATGGACCACGTCCGCGCGCGGCTGCCGATCGCGGTCGAGGTGACGCCGGAAGGCCCGGACCGCTGCGTCGCGGAGGTCGGCTCGGACAACGCGGCGATGCTCGGGTTGTACCTCGGGCTGCTCGAAGTGGACTTCGAGGTGCTCGACGCGCCGGAGCTGGCCGCGGAACTGGCGAAAACGGGCGAGCGGTTCCTCCGCGCCGCTAACGCAGGGAGTCCGCCAGCTCCTGGATGAGCACCATCTGCTCCCGGGCGCCGACCTCCATGCCGGACTGCAGGATGGTGTCGCGCAGTTCCTTGCTCCCGGTCTCGGTGAGCAGCCGCAGCAGGGTGCGGTCGCCGTCGAGCGCGGTGAAGGTGACGGTGTTGAGCGGCCCGTCCACCGAGTCGAGGGGCACGCCCGGCTGCTCGAAGACCTCGGTGTAGACGAGCCGTTCGTCCGGCACGACTTCGCGGTACTCGCCGTGGAAGCCGACTTCGGCGCCGTCGTCCGTCTTGATCACGTACCGCCAGCGGCCGCCGGGGCGCAGGTCCAGCTCGACTTCGGTGGTGGTCCCGTGGTGGCCGCTCCACCAGCGGCGCACCAGCTCGGGCGTGGTCCAGACGCGGTAGACGAGGTGCCGGGGCGCGTCGAACTCGCGCGTGATGAGGATCTGGTCGTCGGCGGGGGTGGTGATCTCCACGTCAGTGCTCCTGTTCCTTGAGTTCCTCGAGGACGTCGTCCATCAGGTCGAACCGCCCGGCCCACGCCCGCTCGTACTGCCGCACCCAGTCGTGGATCGGCTTGAGCGCGGGCCCGTTGAGCCGGTACAGCCGCTGGCGGCCGTCGCCGCGCACGTCGACCGCGCCCACCTCCCGCAGTACCCGCAGGTGCTTGGACACCTGGGGCTGGGCCAGGCCGAGCAGGTCCACGAGGTCGCCGACGGACCGCTCGCCGTCGCGGAGGACGTCGAGGATCTGCCGCCGCCGGGGTTCGGCGACCGCGTTGAAGGTGTCGGTTGTCGTCGCTGCTCGGGCCACGCGAGTCATCATATGCCGATATGGGTATGCGTCAAGCGGGGAGCTGCGGGTCGCGGATGTCATGAAAGAGTCATTCACCTCGCCAGACGACAGGGGCCCGGCAAAGTCGGGTAGCACGGCCGATCCGCCCATCCGCGACGACATGAAAGAGTCATTCACCTCACCAGACGACATGAATGACCCATTCACGACATCCCCGCGCCGCCGGACAGACCACGCGGCCGGCCTGCGGCCGGTCACCCGCTCGCCGGCGCGCGACTTTGCCGGGACCCTGTCGCCAGACGACATGAATGACCCTTTCACGACATCCCCGCGCCGCCGGGCAGACCACGCGGCCGACCTGCGGCCGGTCACCCGCTCGCTGGGCGACGCGAGCAACGCGAACGAGCCGGTCGAGGCTCCGGCCGCGACCCACATCCTGGGCACGCTGGGCTCACTCCCCGCCGTCTGCCACCATCAGGCCATGACGGCCCGGGCCGACGCTCCACAGAGGACGGACGCGCGCGGCGCCCGCCGCAGTGCCAGTGCGAGTGCCGTCCTGCGCGCGATCCTCGACGCGGGACCGATCGCGCGCAGCACCATCGCGCGCCGGACCGGGTTGTCCGCCGCCGCCGTCAGCGGGCACACCGCCGAGCTGCTCCGGCTCGGCCTGCTTCACGAACTGCCGGAAACCGAAAAGCGCGTCGGGCGGCCGCACGTGCCGGTCGACCTCGACACCGGGCGGCACGTCGCCGGCGCGCTGCACCTGGCCGTGCATCACGCCACCGTCGCGCTGCTCGACGTGCGCGGGAACGTCCTGGTACAGCACGAAGAACCGCACGATGGCCTCGCCCCCGAAGACGTGCTCGCGCGGGCCGCCGAGATCCTCGACGATCTCCTGCTCGGGCACGCGCCGGACCGCGAGCCGCTCGGGCTCGGGGTCGCCACCGGGGGCTGGGTCGACCGCGCGTCCGGCACCGTCGTGGAACACCCGCTGCTGGGCTGGCGGGACGTCCCGGTGCGCGACCTGCTCGCCGCTTCCACCGGGCTCACCGTCGCGGTCGACGGCCACGCGCGCTCGCTGGTGCACGCCGAACAGCTCTTCGGGCACCCGCGGGCGCGCGAAAGCGTCGTGCAGTTGTTCACCGGCAATGTCGTCGACGCCGCGTTCGCGACCGGCGGCACGGTGCACCACGGGCCGCGCTCGGCCGCCGGCGCGGTCGCGCACCTGCCGGTCGACGACAGCGCCGAGGCGTGCCGGTGCGGGCGGACCGGCTGTCTCGAAGCCACCGTCTCGGAAGCGACCCTCGCGCGCAAAGCGGGCATGCCCTTTCCGGACCTGCTCGCGCTCGCGGCGGCCGGGGAAACCGCGGCGGTGCGGCTGTTCCACGACCGCGCGCGGCTCATCGGCCAGGCGGCCGCACTCCTGCTCGACGTGCTCAACCCGGCCGTGCTCGTGGTGGTCGACCGGAGCATCGCGGTGGTGCCCGGCTGCCTTCCCGTCATCCGGGACGAGGTCGGCGAACGCTCCCGTCGCCTTGACACCGCGGAAACCGTGCTGGGAACGAGCTTCCCGGGCACGGAGCTGGCCACCGCCGGCGGCGCGGTCCTGCTCGACCTCCTCTACGACGACCCGAGTTATTTCACGAACTCGCAAAATTGACCCTCCGTCCGGCGTCCGCGAACAATTGCTCGCAACCCCGCCGACTCCCGGAACGGACGAAACCACCGTGAAGAAAACCTTGCCCTTGCTCGCCTTCGCCGCCGCGCTGCTGGCCGGCTGCGCTTCGGCGACGGCCACCGGTGCGCCCGGGCAACCCGAGAAGCTGGAGCTGCGCTACCAGGGCAACGCCAACGCCGTGAGCCTGCCCGAACTCGCCGAAGACCTGGGCTACTTCGGCCCGGTCAAGCTGAAGTGGGTCGGCAACACGATCAGTGGCCCGCAGGACATCCAGTCCGCGGCCACCGACCAGACCGACTTCGGCGGTGCCTTCACCGGCGCGGTCGTGAAGCTCGTCGAAGCCGGCGCGCCGGTCAAGGCGGTCGTCAACTACTACGGCTCCGACGCCAAGGCGTTCATCGGCTTCTACACCAAAGAGGACAGTCCGATCCGGACCGCCCGCGACCTGATCGGCAAGAAGGTCGGCGTCAACACCGCGGGCGCGAACCTGGAAGCCGCGCTCGACACGTGGCTGAAGGGGCAGGGCCTGACCGGCGACGAGATCAAGCAGGTCCAGCTGGTCGTCATCCCGCCGGTGAACGCCGAGCAGGCACTGCGCAACGGCCAGCTCGACGTCGCCGCGCTGCAGGGCGTCCTGCAGGACCACGCCCTAGCCGCCGGCGGCATTCGCCCGCTCTTCAGCGACGTCCAGGCGTTCGGCCCGTACAACGGCGGGCCGTACGTGCTGCGCACCGACTTCATCAAGAAGTACCCGGAGACCACGAAGATCTTCGTCTCCGCCGTGGCCCGCGCCATCGAATGGGAACGCACCACTCCCCGCGACCAGGTGATCGCCCGCTTCACGAAGATCATCCAAGCCCGTGGCCGCAACGAAAGCACCGAGACGCTCAAGTACTGGAAGAGCGTCGGCCTCACCCGCGGCGGGCTGATCTCCGACCAGGACTACACGCTCTGGGAGCCGTGGCTGAAGCAGCAGGGCTACCTCAAGGGCGACAAGATCGACACTTCGAAGCTCTACACCAACGAGTTCAACCCCTACCGCGACGGCGCCCCGGCGGTGACCAAGTGATCGCCCTCCGCTCGGTGACCAAGGCCTTCGGCGCCCTCACCGCCCTCGACGACGTCTCCCTCGACATCGCCGACGGCACGTTCCTCTCCCTCGTCGGGCCCAGCGGGTCGGGCAAGTCGACGCTGCTGGACCTGCTCGGCGGGCTCACCACGCCGACGTCCGGCAAGGTGCTCATCGACGGCGAGCCGGTGCGCGGCCCCGGCCTCGACCGCGGCGTCGTCTTCCAGCAGTACGCGCTGTTCCCGTGGCGCACCGCCCGCGCGAACGTCGAGTTCGGCCTCGAAGGCGGCCCGCTCGGCAAGCGGCAGCGCGCGGAGCGGGCCCGCGAATACCTCGACCTGGTCGGGCTTTCCGGCTTCGAGGACCGCTACCCGCACGAGCTGTCCGGCGGGATGAAGCAGCGGGTCGCGATCGCCCGCAGCCTCGCCTACGACCCGGCGGTGCTGCTGATGGACGAGCCGTTCGCCGCGCTCGACGCGCAGACCCGCGAGCAGCTGCAGGAGGAGCTGCTGCGGATCTGGCGCCGCACCGGCAAGACGATCGTGTTCATCACCCACGGCATCGACGAAGCCGTCTACTTGGGACAGCGGGTCGCCGTGCTGACGTCGCGGCCGGGCCGGCTCAAGGCCGTCGTCGACGTCGACCTCGGCGACCGCACCGGCGACGTCCGCTCCGACCCGGCGTTCGGCAGGCAGCGCCACCGGCTCTGGGAACTGCTGCACGACGAAGTCCGCAAGGCGGCCGAACACGAACGGAGCGCGGTGCGATGACGACCACCCTCGAAGCCCCGGCAGTCCACAAAGGACCCGAGGCCCCGCCACCGAAGCCGCGCCGGCTCGCCGGAAAGCTCACCCGCGCGGTGCACGCGTCCGCGGCGGTCGCGCTGTTCGTGGCGCTGTGGGAGCTGGTCCCCCGGTTCGTCCTCGACGAAAGCACGCGGACGTTCCTGCCGCCGCTGTCGGAGGACCTCCAAGCGCTCTGGGAGCTCATCCTCGACGGCCAGCTGGCCGAGCACCTGCTGGCCAGCATCGGCCGGTCGGCCGCCGGGTTCGCGATCGCCGTCGCCGTCGCGGTCCCGCTCGGGCTGCTGATCGGCTGGTACCGGCCGGTCGCCCGGTTCCTGCAGCCGCTGCTGGAACTGGCCCGCAACACCGCCGCGCTGGCCCTGCTCCCGGTGTTCACGCTGCTGCTGGGCATCGGCGAGCTGTCCAAGGTCAGCCTCGTGGTCTACGCCTGCGTGTGGCCGGTGCTGCTCAACACGATCGCCGGCGTGCACACCGTCGACCCGCTGCTGGTCAAGGCGGCCCGCTCGCTCGGGCTGTCGAGCCCGCGGCTGTTCCGGAAGGTGATCCTGCCGTCCGCGGTGCCGACGGTGTTCACCGGCATCCGGATGGCGGCGTCCTACTCGATCCTGGTGCTGGTCGCCGCCGAAATGGTCGGCGCGAAGGCCGGGCTCGGCTACCTGATCAACACCACGCAGGTGAACTTCCTCATCCCCCAGATGTACGCCGGGATCATCGCGGTCTCGCTGCTCGGCGTGCTCGTCAACCAGGGCTTCGTCGCGCTCGAACGGCGGTTCTCGACCTGGCGCCCCAAGGAGAAAGCATGATGCACCTCAACGCGTTCGTGATGCCGAACGGCCACCACGAAGCCGCGTGGCGGCACCCCTCGACCGACCCGGTCCGCGCCCGGACGCTGCGCCACTACGCCGACATCGCGCGGACGGCCGAGCGCGGCAAGCTCGATTCGCTCTTCCTCGCCGACGGCGTCGCCCTGTGGGGCAACGTGAAGCACAACTCCCACAGCCACTTCGAACCGCTGACGCTGCTTTCGGCGCTGGCCGCCAGCACGGTCCACATCGGACTCATCGCGACCGCGTCCACGACCTACAACGAGCCCTACCACCTCGCCCGCAAGTTCGCCTCGCTCGACCACCTCTCCGGCGGCCGCGCGGGCTGGAACATCGTCACCTCGGCGGGCATCGACGAGGCCCGCAACTTCAACCTGGCCAAGCGGCCGTCGCACGCGGCCCGCTACGAACGCGCGGACGAGTTCATCGACGTCGTCAAGAAGCTCTGGGACAGCTGGGACGACGACGCCGCGCTCGTCGACCGGGCGAGCGGGATCTACGCCGACACCGACCGCATCCGGGCGATCGAGCACGACGGCCCGCACTTCCAGGTGCACGGGCCGCTCAACATCGAACGCCCGCCACAGGGCCACCCGCTGCTCGTGCAGGCCGGGTCGTCGGAGACCGGCAAGGAGTACGCGGCCCGGCACGCCGAAGCCGTGTTCACCGCGCAGCAGACGTTCGCCGAAGGTAAGGCGTTCTACGACGACGTCAAAGGCAGGCTCGCGAAGTACGGCCGTAGCACGGACGAGATCAAGATCCTGCCCGGCATCTCCCCCATCCTCGGCCGCACGGAAGCCGAGGCGCGCGAACGGGAAGCCGAGCTGAACGCGCTGATCACGCCGGACTACGGGCTGCGGCAGCTGTCGAAGATGCTCGACCACGACGTCTCCGGCTACCCGCTGGACGGGCCGCTGCCGGAGGTCGGCAGCTTCACCGAGGGCGGCCAGAGCCGGTTCGAGCTGGTGGTCGGCCTGGCCCGGCGCGAAGACCTCACCATCCGGCAGCTCCTGGAACGGCTGGCGGGCGGGCGCGGGCACCGCGTCTTCGCCGGCACGCCGGTCCAGGTCGCCGACGAGCTGGAGGCGTGGTTCACCGGCGGCGCCGCCGACGGCTTCAACGTCATGCCGCCCACCCTGCCCGGCGGGCTCGACGACTTCGTCGACCTCGTCGTCCCGGAGCTGCAGCGGCGCGGGCTGTTCCGCACCGAGTACTCCGGCACCACCTTGCGCGAGCACTACGGGCTCGCGCGTCCCGTCACCCGAGTCAAGGAGCCCGCATGACCGCCATCAGCACCGACGTCCGCAAGATCACCGGGAGGATCGGCGCCGAGATCGTCGGCTTCGACCCGACCGGCGACCTCGACGAGTCCCAGGTCGCCTTCCTGACCGAAGCGCTGCACGAGCACAAGGCGCTGGTGTTCCGGGGCGTCGAGCTCGACGACGAGGGCCAGCAGCGCTTCGCCGCGCACTTCGGCGAGCTGACCAAGGCGCACCCGACGGTGCCCGCCGTCGACGGCGCCCCGACGATCCTGCCCGTCGACAGCGAGCAGGGCCGCGCCAACCACTGGCACACCGACGTCACCTTCGTGCTCAACCCGCCGCGGGCCAGCACCCTGCGCAGCCTCGTGGTGCCGCCCTACGGCGGGGAAACGCTGATCGCGAACGCCGCGGCGGCCTACCGCGACCTGCCCGAACCGCTGCGGGCGTTCGCCGACACGCTGCGCGCGGTGCACACCAACGACTACGACTACGTCCAGCCGCCGGAGACGGTGGACGAGAAGGAGCAGGCCCGCCGCGCCCAGTTCGTCTCGCGCAAGTACCGGACCGTGCACCCGGTGGTGCGGGTGCACCCGGTGACCGGCGAGCGCGGGCTGTTCATCGGCGGCTTCGCGCAGCGGATCGAGGGCCTGTCGGTCACCGAGTCGCGGGACCTGCTGCGGCTGCTGCAGTCCTACGTGACGCGACCGGAGAACGTCGTGCGCGTGGCGTGGGAGCCGAACCAGCTGGTGCTGTTCGACAACCGGATCACGCAGCACTACGCGATCGACAACTACGACGGCCTCCCCCGCCGTCTCAACCGCGTCACGGTGGCCGGCGACGTCCCGGCGGGCATCGACGGGCGGCCGAGCGAGTCGCTCGAAGGTGACGCCTCGCACTACACCTCCATCGCCTAGTTAGGCGCCGTCCGCGCCCGGGTAACCGGGTGCGGACGGAAGGAGTGCGGTGTGGTCAGCGTGCAGGCGAAGGTACGGATGGCGCTGCTGCGGGCGTCGGGCCAGAAACGGTTCTACGACAACGCTTCGGCGCTGCACCACCGGTTGCCCCGGCACCAGAAGCCGTCGATGGCCCGGCCGCCGCGGAAGGTCCGGCGGCGGTGCGACGTCGAGCGGCGCGAGGTGCACGGCTTCCCGTGCTTCACCTTCCGGCCGCGCGACGGCGTCTCGACCGACCTGCACGTCCTGCACCTGCACGGCGGCGGGTTCGTCGAGCAGGTCGAGAAGCACCACTGGAAGTACGCCGCCGACCTGGTGTCGCGGCTGGGCTGTGCGGTGACGCTGCCGGTGTACCCGCTGGTCCCGCACCACGACCACACGGCCACGATCCCGATGGTGCAGGCGGCCTACGACGGGATCGACGCCGGGCGCGTCGTGGTCTCCGGCGACTCCGCGGGCGGGTCGCTCGCCCTGGCGATCGCCCAGGACCTGCGCGCGGCCGGGCGGCCGCAGCCCGAACGGCTGGTGCTGTACTCGCCGTGGCTGGACGTCCTGCTGGAGGACCCGGTTTCGGAGCTGCTGGACGAGACCGACCCGATGCTCGGCATCGCCGGGCTGCGGGAGGCGGGCCGGATGTACGCCGAAGGCACCACCCCGCACGACCCGCGCGTCAGCCCGATCCACGCCGACCTCGGCGGCCTCGCGCCGATCACGCTGTTCATCGGCACGCGCGACGTCCTGCTGCCGGACTGCCGCCGGTTCCGGGAACGGGCGCGGGAGGCCGGGACGGAGCTGGACTACCGCGAGTACCCCGGGATGTTCCACAACTGGCTGATGCAAGCCATCCCGGAGGGCCGGGAAGCGATGAACCACGTGGAGCGGCTGCTGCGCCGCCCGGTCAGTGCCCGGTCCGCGCCTGGTCGTGGAAGCAGTCCCACGCCTGGCTGACCAGGGCCGGGTGGGTGCGCAGGTCGATCGCCGTGCGCGCCAGGGCCGCCGCCGAGGCCAGCATCGCCGAGCGGCCGCGGGGGCTGGCCGCCGCGGCCGCGAACTCGGGGGTGTGGTCGGCGTACTCCTCCGCCGTGATCGCGACGAACGGGTGGATCGCCGGGACCCGGACGCTGACGTCGCCGACGTCCGACGAGCCGAGGTAGACCCCCGGGGCCGGCGGGGTGGCGTGGATGCCGCACGCGGCCAGGTGCTCGGTGAACCGCTCGGACAGCACCGGGTTGTCGCGGAAGTGCGCGTAGCCGCGGCCGACGCGTTCGACGTCCACCTTCGCGCCGGTCGCCAGCGCCGCGCCCTGCGCGCCCGCCGTCACGTCCTCGACCAGGCTGTCCAGCGCGCCGGTCGTCAGCGCGCGCAGCCCGAAGCGGCCCTCGGCGCGGTCCGGCACGATGTTCGTCGCCTCGCCGCCGTGGGTGATGATGCCCTGGATGTGCGAGCCCGCGGGCAGGCGCTGGCGCAGCGCGGCCATCGCGCCGAACATCTGGATCAGCGCGGCGAGGGCGTCGATGCCCGCCTCCGGGTCGCCGGTCGGGTGCGCGGCGCGGCCGTGGAAGGTCACCTTCACCTCCACCTGCGCGGTCAGCGGGGCCCACGACCACGAGTGGACGCCGGGGTGGACCATCAGCGCCGCATCCACCTCGGCGAAGACACCGGCTTCGGCGAGCGCGACCTTGCCGCCACCGCGTTCCTCCGCGGGGCAGCCGACCACGAGCAGCGAGCCCGGGTTGTCCGCCAGGACCTCGCGAGCCGCCAGCGCGGCCCCGAGCCCGGCCGCGGCGATGAGGTTGTGCCCGCAGGCGTGCCCCAGCCCGGGCAGCGCGTCGTATTCCAGCAGCAGCGCGACGCACGGCCGCCCGTCGCCGGCCCGCGCGGTGAACGCCGTCGGCAGCCCGGCGACGCCCCGCTCCACCTCGAAGCCGTCGTCGGCCAGCTCCCGCGTCAGGCGTTCCGCCGCCGCGTGCTCCTCATAGGACAGTTCCGGGTGCTCGTGCAGCGCGGTGGCGACCGCCCACAGCCGTTCGTCCAGCCGCTCGACCCGCTCGTCCGCCCGCTCGTGCAGCTCCTCGTGCCACTCCATGCCCACCGGAATACCCCTACCACGTCCGGTCACACCAGCGAGGGGTTTCACCCGGTGTGCCGGTGGTTACCCGCCGACGATGGACCACAGCCAGGCACCGGTGCTGGAAGCCCTGCGCGACTACCACCACGCCGGATACGTCCCGTTCAACGCACCCGGCCACAAGCAGGGCCGCGGTATCGACCCGCGGGTGCTGGCGGTCGTCGGCGCCGAGGTGTTCAAGTCCGACGTCATCGCGCTCAACGGCCTCGACGACCGGCTGATGCGCGGCGGCGTGCTGGCGCGGGCCCAGGAGCTGATGGCCGACGCGGTCGGCGCCGAGCACACCTTCTTCTCGACGTGCGGCAGCTCGCTTTCGGTGAAGAGCGCGATGCTCGCGGTCGCCGGCCCGCACGAGAAGCTGCTGGTGCCGCGGCACGTCCACAAGTCGGTGATCTCCGGCCTGATCGTCAGCGGCGTCGAGCCGGTGTGGGTGCGGCCGCACTGGGACACCGCGCAGGGACTGACCCACCCGCCGGGCGTGCGGGAGTTCGCCGAGGCCTACGAACTCGACTCCGACGTCAAGGGCGCGCTGCTGGTGACCCCGACCGACTACGGCACCTGCGGCGACATCCGAGCGGTCGCCGACTGGTGCCACGAGCGGGGGATCCCGCTGATCGTCGACGAGGCGTGGGGCGCGCACCTGCCCTTCCACGACGGCCTCCCGCCGTGGGGGATGGACGCGGGCGCCGACGTGTGCGTCACGAGCGTGCACAAGATGGGTGCGGCGGTCGAGCAGAGCTCGGTCTTCCACCTCCAGGGCGACCGCGTCGACCCGAACGTGCTGAAGGCGCGGGAGGACCTGCTCGGCACGACCAGCCCGAGTTCGCTCGTGTACGCCGGCCTCGACGGCTGGCGGCGGCAGATGGCCGAACAGGGCAAGCAGCTGCTCGACGGGGCGCTGCGGCTGGTGAAGTCGGTGCGCGGACGGCTGGGCGAGCAGGGCCTCACCGTGCTGCACGACGAGTTCCTCGGCCCGGACCTCGCCGACTCGCTCGACCCGCTGAAGGTGGTGCTCGACCTCGAGCCGCTGGGCATCAGCGGCTACCAGGCCGCCGACTGGCTGCGCGAGCACCAGCGCGTCACCGTCGGCCTGTCCGACCATCGCCGGATCGTGGCCCAGTTCAACCATTCGGATGACGAAGAGACGGCGAGCACGCTCGTCGACGCCCTCGGCGCCCTATTGAAGGCGGCGCCGTCGTTCGAGACCCCGCCGAAGGTGGACATCCCGGCCCCGGCCGAACTGGAGCTGGAGACGGCGATGCTGCCGCGTGACGCCTTCTTCGGCCCGGCCGAACAGGTGCCGGTCGAGGACGCGCCCGGCCGGATCGCGGCGGAGATGATCACGCCGTACCCGCCCGGCGCCCCCGGCGTCCTGCCCGGCGAGGTGATCACCCGGCCGGTCCTGGACTACCTCCGCAGCGGGCTCGGCGCGGGCATGGAGCTGCCCGACCCGGCCGACTCCGAGCTGACGTCGGTCCGGGTCGTGGCCCGCCGCTAGGCCTTCGCGCTCTTGAGCTCCAACGGGTTCTTGGGCGCGTCCGGCCGGGCGTCGATCATCCGCTGTCCCAGTTCCTGCAGCCGCTTGCGGCCCATCGCCGAGCGGACCTGGGGGAACCACTCGTCTTCTTCCTCTTCGACGTGGTGGCGGACGTTCTCGGTGAGCACCGTGACCTTCGCGTCGAAGGTCTCGTCCGCCGGGTCCATGCCCAGCAGCTCCGACAGCATCCACACGACGACGTGGTGCTCCTCCACGCTTTCCAGGACGTGGTCCTTCGTCTCCGGCACGGCTTCCCGCGCGGCCGGGTAGAAGATCTCCTCTTCGATGTAGGCGTGGACGGTGAGCTCCTCGATGATCGAGTCGGCGATGCGGCGCTTCTCCCGGTGCGCGTCCTCCCCCGCCTTTTCGAATTCCTTGAACAGCTTCTCCACGGTCTTGTGGTCGTTCTTGAGCAGCACGATCGCGTCGGTCGACATCGGTGTCCTCACGGTGTGGCCAGGTCGCGCAGCGCGACTTGGGAGTTCTCGAGTTCCTTCGTCATCAGCAAGGCGACGGTCCCGGCGTGCGCCAGTGCCCGGCCGACCTCACCCACCGAATCCCACGCCGCCCCGGCGTCCCCGCCGCCGTGGCGGACCACCTGGCCGGACAGCAGCCCGTCCTCCAGCCGCCCCTGCAGGGCGGGCAGCAGCTGGGTGAGGTCGTCGGCCAGCAGCCGCAGGGCGCCGAGCACGCGGTACAGCTCGGCCGGGGGAACGAGCTCCCCGTCGCCCACGCGGCGGGACAGCCGGTGCACGGTGGCACCGGCATCGGCGGCCAGCAGCGCTGGCGATGAAGTGACGCTCGGGTTCATGACCGGCCGGATACCCTCCGTGCGGCGGCGAAAACGCGGTTTGCCCGATCCGCCCCGCGGGTATCCACCGGTCCTTCCGACCCCAGGAGAACACCGGTGAACGAACCGTCCGGCGACGTGCTGACCTTCGGCGTCGAAGAGGAGTTCTTCGTCGTCGACCGCCGCGGGCACCTGTCCCAGTCCGGCGACGACGTCGTCGACGCCGCCGAAGCGGCCGCCGACGAGCAGGGCGAGCTGCAGCACGAACTGACCCGCTCGCAGGCCGAGGCCGCCACCGGCATCTGCCGGACCCACGCCGAGGCCCTGCGCCAGCTGCACGGCATGCGCGACGACCTGTCCGCGGCCGCCCGGCGCCGCGGCTGCCGGCTGCTGCCCGCCGGCGCGCCCCCGCTGTCCGAAGTGGACCCGCCGGACATCACGCCGAACCCGCGCTACGAGCGGATGGCCGAGCACTTCGGCGCCACCGCGCGGACTTCGCTCACGTGCGGCTGCCACGTGCACGTCGCCATCCCCGACAAGGAAACCGGCGTCCGGGTGCTGAACCAGGTCCGGCCGTGGCTGCCCGCGCTGCTCACGGTCACCGCGAACTCGGCGATTTCCGACGGCTACGACACCGGTTACTGCAGCTGGCGCTACCAGCAGTGGAGCCGGTGGCCCTCGGCCGGGCCGCCGCCGGCGTTCGCCTCGCTCGACGAGTACGAAAACATCGTCGACGCGTGGCTGCGCGCGGGCTCGATCCTCGACCGCGGGATGATCTACTGGGACGTCCGGCTGTCGGAAAAGCAGCCGACGCTCGAATTCCGCATCGCCGACGTCGCCGCGACGCCCGAAGAAGCGGTGCTCCTGGCCGTGCTCGCCCGCGCACTGGCCGCCACCGCGCAGGCCGGCGACGCGCCCCCGCCGACGTTGCCGAACGAGGTGCTGCGCGCCCAGCTCTGGCGCGCGTCCCGCGAAGGCGTCACCGGCTGCTGCGCGCACCCGGACAGCGGGGACCTGGCGCCGGCGAAGGTGGTGCTCGACACCCTGGTCGAGCGGACGTCCGCCGCGCTGGACGCGGCTGGTGACCTGGACTTCGCGCGGGAAGGCATCGCGCGGCTGGCCACCGAAGGCGGCGGCGCCGACCGGCAGCGGCGCCGGTTCGCGGAAAAGGAACGCGCCGAAGACGTGGTGGACCTGCTGACGGGCTAAGCGCGCAGCCGGTCGAGGAGGGCGAGAGCGCGGGCGGCGGCGTGCGACCGGCCCGCGTCGAGAACGAGGTGGACGCCGAGGGCGGTGGCCCGCTCGTGGGCCCGCAGCAGCACGCGGAGGCCGGCGGCACCCAGGAAACCCACCTCGCCCAGGTCGAGGCGCAGCACCCCGGGACCGGTCCGGAGGTGGTCGT
This sequence comes from Amycolatopsis sp. SID8362, assembly GCF_010550475.1. Taxonomy (NCBI): domain Bacteria; kingdom Bacillati; phylum Actinomycetota; class Actinomycetes; order Pseudonocardiales; family Pseudonocardiaceae; genus Amycolatopsis; species Amycolatopsis sp. SID8362. Next base: position 604 of record NZ_JAAGNB010000691.1, on the reverse strand, counting down.
CGAGGGCCGCTTCCAGCCGCGGCACCGTGCAGGCGTCGATTTCGCCGGTGACCTCCATGACGACGGCGTCGGCGGTCCGCCACCGGGTGCGGCCGCCCAGTCCGTCGGCGGGCGCGCGCGGTGAAGGCAGCCGGTGCGTCGGCGGGTCGGATCCGGGCGCGCGTCGCCGTTCGTCGGTCGTCATGGCCTTGAGTTACCCGGTGCGCGTTCGTGGCCAAACACGCCCCGGTCCGCACGCGTTTCCGCGGCCGGAGCGGGTATCCGCCACCAGCGTCGCCCGGAAGGAGCCCGCCATGACCGACGGCCAGCCCACGATGGGCGTCGAAGAGGAGTTCCTCCTCGTCAACCCGCGCACCGGGCACGCGTCCGCGTGCGCGGAACGGGTGCTGGCGCGGTACCGCCACCACGGCCCGCTCCCCGACGGCGTCCGCGTGCACCGCGAACTGCGGCTCACCCAGATCGAAGCCGCCAGCGGCGTCTGCACCACCGCGGACGGCCTCCGGCACCAGCTCACGACGGCCCGCGCGTGCTGGCCGGCGCCGCCGCGGCCGAAGACTGCGCGCTCCTGGCCACCGGTACCCCGATCGGGCCCGGCCCGGCCGCG
>NZ_JAAGNB010000632.1:0-5846 GCF_010550475.1 Amycolatopsis sp. SID8362 | reverse complement strand
CCGCGGGCGCGACCCGGCTCAGCGACCTTTGGGGCGCGGTGGCCAGACGCGCCGAAGACGCCCTCGCCGCCGCCGATCCGTTGGCACAGCGCGGAATCCTCGAGGCGCTGGTTGCTGCCCGGGACGTGACCCCGGATCACCGGCTGCTCGCCGCGATCGACGCGCTGGGGCGTCCTTTGGCGCGGGCCGCGGACGTCGCCGAGGAGGTCGGCGTGAGCGAACGCGCGCTGCGGCGGCACCTGGCGCACGCGGTCGGCGCCGGGCCGAAGCAGGTGCACCGGATCCGGCGGTTCCAGCACTTCCTGCGCCGGCTCGAACCCCTGGTAGCCCGGCGGACGTCACTGGCGGACGTCGCGGCCGACCTCGGGTACGCCGACCAGTCCCACCTCGGCCGCGACTGCCGCCGCCTGTCGGGTTCTTCGCCCGCGGCGCTCGTCCGGGTGGCCGAAAAGTTCCAGACGACCGAGGCGTCTCCGGGCCAGGATCCGGGGCATGGCTTTCCAGGTGACCATTCCCGTGCGCTGTGACGACATCGACGCCAACGGCCACGTCCGCGGCCCGGCTTACCTGGCGTACGCCGACCACGCGCGCTGGTCGTGCGTGCAAGCGGCGGGCATCGACCTGGCGGAGCTGGCCGCGCGCCGGATCGGCCCGGTCAACCTGGAGACGACGGTGCGGTTCCACCACGAGCTCGTCCCGGGCGGCGAAGTGACGGTCAGCTGTTCGTTCCATTGGGGCACCGGGAAAACCTCGCGGGTGACGCAGGAGTTCCACGTCCCGGACGGCACTCTGGTGGCTTCGGTGACGTCGGTGTCCGGCCTGCTGGACCTCGACCGCCGCCGGCTGGTCAGCGACCCGGCGGCGCACTGGCGGGAGCTGGCCGCGCGACCGGACCTGCTGGGGCTGGCTTGAGCGCTAGGTTGGCGGCAATGCCCGACGAGCACTTCGCCGACGCCGGCTTGGCCGCGCTGTACGACGCGATGAACCCGCGCTCCGGCGACTTCGCCTTCTACCTGCCGATGATCATGGCCGCGGAGTCGGTGCTGGACGTCGGCTGCGGCACCGGGTCCCTGCTGCACCTGGCTCGCGAATCCGGGCACCGGGGGCGCCTCGTCGGCCTAGACCCGGCCGAGGGCATGCTCGCGCAAGCCCGCCGTCGCGACGATGTCGAGTGGGTGCTGGGCGATTTGTCGACCGTGGCGTGGGACGGCGAGTTCGACTTCGCCGTGATGACCGGCCACGCGTTCCAGGTCCTGCTGACCGACGACGAGCTGCGCACGGCCTTCGCGGCGATCCGGCGCGCGCTGAAGCCCGGTGGCCGCTTCGGGTTCGACACCCGCGACCCGGCGGCTCGCGCCTGGGAGCGGTGGACGCCCGCCCACGTGTCCGAAGTGGTCACGGCCGACGGAACCGCCGTCCGGTCGTGGAACGACGCGGGGCCGTTCGAGGACGGGTACGTCAGCTTCACGACGACGTACGAAAGCCCCAGCTGGAACGCGCCGCGGCGCAGCGAAAGCACGTTGCGGTTCCTCGACGTCGCCGCGCTGGGCGAGTTCGTCGCCGAGGCCGGGCTGGTCGTTGACGAGCAGTACGGCTACTGGGATCGCCGTCCGGCCGGTCCGGAGATCATCACCCTCGTGCGGCGGCCCCTCACCGGAAGTCGCGGGACTTCGCCTTGATCCGCATCTGCAGCGGCTCGACGCGGTCGGCGAGGACGCTCACCACGCCGTCGGCCTTCTCCACCACGCCGCGGATCAGCAGGGCCGGGCTGCTGCGCGCCACGCGGTGGTAGCGCTGCCAGAGGCCGAGCGTGCAGATCACGTTCACCATCCCCGTTTCGTCCTCGATGTTGAGGAAGGTGACGCCGGCCGCGGTCGCCGGGCGCTGGCGGTGGGTCACCGCGCCGCCGATCAGGACGCGGGCGCCGTCGTCGAGGGCGGCCAGGCCGCTCGCCGGGACGACGCCCAGTTCGTCGAGGTGGTCGCGGATGAACTCGGTCGGGTAGCTGTCCGGGGACACGCCCGTCGCCCAGACGTCGGCCGCCGCCAGGTCGATGCCATCCATGCCCGGCAGCACCGGTGCCTGCCCGCCGACCAGGCCGGGCAGCTTCTCCGGCCGTTCGCCGGCGACCGCGCCCGCGGTCCACAGCGCCTGGCGGCGGTCGCCGCCGAAGCCCGCGAACGCGCCGGCCGTGGCCAGTGCCTCGATCTGCGGGGTGGTCAGCCGGACGCGGCGCGCGACGTCGGCGAGGTCGCGGTAGTCGCCGTTTGCCTGCCGCTCGGCCGTGATCCGGTTCGCGACGTCTTCGCCGATCTTCCGCACGGTGCTCAGCCCGGTCCGGACCGCGTGCAGCTTTCCCCCGTCCGGCAACGGTTCCAGCGTCGCGTGCGGCAGGCTGCGGTTGATGTCCGGGCCGTGCACGGTGACGCCGTGGCGCCGCGCGTCGGCGACCAGCGACTGCGGTGAGTAGAACCCCATCGGCTGCGCGCGCAGCAGGCCCGCCAGGAACGCGTCCGGGTGGTAGAACTTGAAGTAGGCGCTGGAAAACACCAGGTGCGCGAAGCTCAGCGCGTGGCTCTCCGGGAAGCCGAAGTTGGCGAACGCCTTGAGCTTCAGGAAGATCTTCTGCGCGAGTTCGTCGCCGACCCCGTTCGCGGCGGCGCCTTCGAGGAACCGCTGCCGCAGCCGGTCCATCTTGCGGTCCGAGCGCTTCGACCCCATCGCGTGCCGCAGCTGGTCGGCCTCCGCCGCGGTGAAGTTCGCGACGTCGAGCGCGATCTGCATCATCTGCTCCTGGAACAGCGGCACGCCCTTGGTCTTGTGCAGTGCCTTTTCCAGCAGCGGGTGGTCGTAGCTCCACTCCTCGCGCCCCTGCTTGCGGCGGATGTACGGGTGCACCGAGCCGCCCTGGATCGGGCCGGGCCGGATCAGCGCGACCTCGACGGCGAGGTCGTAGAACTCCCGGGGTTGCAGGCGCGGCAAGGTCGCCAGCTGCGCGCGGCTTTCGACCTGGAAGACGCCGATCGCGTCGGCGCGGCAGAGCATTTCGTAGATGTTCCCGTCCGCGAGGTCCAGCTCGGCGAGGTCGATCGCCTCGTCCTTGTAGTCGCGGACCAGGTCGATCATGTAGTGCAGCGCGGAGAGCATGCCGAGGCCGAGCAGGTCGAACTTGACCAGCCCGGCGGCCGCGCAGTCCTCCTTCTCCCACTGGATGACGCTGCGGTCGGCCATCCGGGCCCACTCGACCGGCACGACCTGGCTCACCGGCTCCTGGCACATCACCATGCCGCCGGAGTGGATGCCGAGGTGGCGCGGGAAGTCCTCGAGCGCGAAGGCCAGCTGCACGACCTCGTCCGGGATGTCGTGGTCGTGGTCCTTTTCGGTGCTGCGCAGCGAACCCCAGCGGTCGATCTGCTTGCTCCAGGCGTCCTGCTGGCCCGGTGAGTACCCCAGCGCGCGTGCCGCGTCGCGGACCGCGGACCGGGCGCGGTAGGTGATCACGTTCGCGACCTGGGCGGTGCGGAGGCGGCCGTGCTTGGCGAAGACGTACTGGATGGCCTCCTCGCGGCGGTCGGACTCGATGTCGAGGTCGATGTCGGGGTAGCCGTCGCGGTCCGGGGCGAGGAAGCGCTCGAAGAGGAGTTCGTAGGCGACGGAGTCGACCTTCGTGATGCCGAGCGCGTAGCAGACGGCCGAGTTCGCCGCCGAGCCTCGGCCCTGGCAAAGGATGTTGTTGTCACGGCAGAACCGGACGATGTCCCAGACGATCAGGAAGTACCCGGGAAAGCCGAGCTCCTCGATGATCTCCAGTTCGTGCTTGATCTGGTCTTTCGCCTTTTCTTCGTGGGGTTTGCTGCCGAAGCGTTCCTCCGCGCCTTTCCAGGTCAGCTCGCGCAGGTACGTGGTTTCGGTGTGGTCGCCGGGGACGTCGAAGGGCGGCAGCTTCGGGGCGAGCAGCTTGAGCGGGAACGCGCATTCCATGCCCAGCAACGCACTGCGCCGCACCGCGCCGGGGTAGCGCCGGAACAGGACGTCCATTTCGGCACCACTGCGCAGGAACGCCGTCCCGGCGGCGGGCAGCCAGCCTTCGAGCTCGTCGATGCCGCGCCGCGCGCGGATGGCCGCGAGCGCGTCGGCCAGCGGCGCACGTTCGGGACGGGCGTAGTGCGCGGCGGTGGTGGCGACGGTCGGCAGGCCGAGTTCCTCGGCTAGCCCGCTAAGGACGTCGTTGTGGGTGCTGTCGAGCGGCTGCCGGTGGTCGGTGAGCTCGACGTAGACGTGATCGCGCCCGAACCGGTCGACGAGGATCCGCAGCTGTTCGGCGGCGGCCGACGGGCCGTGCGTGACGAGCGCCGAGCGCACCGCCCCTTTGCGGCACCCGGTCAGCACGACGCACTGCCCGGCGACCTCCTCGGCGACCGCACCGAGGTCGTAGATCGGTTTGCCCTTCTCGGCACCGGGGTGGATCTGCCCGGCGGTGATGGCGCGGCAGAGGGCGCGGTAGCCCTGGTCGCCGCGGGCGAGCAGGAGGAGGTGCTCGCCTTCGGGATCGGGGACGCCGTTCTGCGGGTTGCGCAGGCCGAAGCTGAGCTCGGTGCCGAAGACGGTGTTGACACCCAGCTCGCGCGCGGCTTCGGCGAAGCGGACGACGCCGTACATCCCGTCGTGATCGGTGAGGGCGATGGCGTCGAGCTGGAGGCGCGCGGCTTCCTCGACGAGCTCTTCGGGGTGGCTGGCGCCGTCGAGGAAGCTGAAGTTGGAGTGGCAGTGCAGTTCGGCGTAGGGCACGCGGACGGCTTCGCCACCGTCGTCGGCGCCGCGGGCCGGGAGGTCTTGGGGGCGTTGGTAGGTCTCGCGGTGGCGGCTCCAGGCGGGGCTGTCGCCGTGGTCGCCGGGCGGGAGATCGCCGGCGAGGGTGCGGGCGAGGTCCTTCCAGCGGACGGGTGGGTTGTTCCAGCCCATTCAGCGGCTCCCGGGCTCTTCCCGGTGGGGATTTTCGGCGGCGCGGCGACGACGGTGCCAGTTGGAGGGGTGGTTCCAGCGGCTGCGGGCCTCGGCTTCGCTCATGGCGGTTGACGGGTTGGCGGCGTGCCCCCGGCGGCGCTGATCGGCTTCGACCTCGCTCAGCTCGCTGGCGGGTTCGTCGCGGCCGGCGTTCGAAGGGTGGTTGCGACGGCTGCGGGCCTCGGCCTCGCTCATGGCGGTTGGCGGGTTGGCAGCCTGGTCGCCGCGGCGCTGATCGGCTTCGGCTTCGCTCATCGGGCTCGCAGATTCGCCGCGACCGGCGTTCGAAGGGTGGTTGCGACGGCTGCGGGCCTCGGCCTCGCTCATGGCGGTTGGCGGGTTGGCAGCCTGGTCGCCGCGGCGCTGATCGGCCTCGGCCTCGCTCACCTGGCCGGTGGCCTGCCCGCGGCGGGTTCGGCGGCCCGGGCCGCTCAGGCGGCAGCCGTTCTCCCCCGATGGGCGGGGCAGGGGGATGACCACCGCCAAGTGACCGTCGTCGGCTGTTGGTTCGGCGCGTGGCAGGTGGCCGCGGACCGACCAGGCGTCCGGTTGGGGGTGGTCGCGTGGTTCCTGCGGGGCGGGCGCCGGGATCTCGCGGAGCCACCGGGGTTCGGCGGTTTCCGGTTCGGCTCGGAGCCAGTCGCGCAGGCGTCGTGCGTAGTTCTCGTCCATGCTCAGTCGTACACTCCCTCGACCGTCCACAGTGGATTTTCCGTGCCCGCGCAGTGCACCAGCACCGCCTCGGGTGGCTCGTCGCCCTCGCCGGCGAGCAGCAGCTGGAGCCGGGCGCGGCGGGGGCCCGGGCGGCGGCGGTCCGGCGTCAGCGGCCACGGGCCCGCCCA
>NZ_JAAGNB010000581.1:0-7536 GCF_010550475.1 Amycolatopsis sp. SID8362 | reverse complement strand
CGCGGCTGAGCGCGGAGAGGTCGGCCCCGGCGCAGAAGGCGGGCGGCGTCCCGGTGACGACGACGGCGTGCACGGATTCGTCCCGCTCGGCGGCCTCGACGGCGGCCGCGAGCTGGGCGGACAGGTCGAGGGTCAGCGCGTTGCGGCTGCCGGGCGCGTCGATGGTGAGGAGCGCGACGCCGCCGGCGTGCTCGCTGACGATGCTGTCGGTCATCGGGCCAGGGTATTAGTGGTGCATGGGGGAATTGCTGGTGGTGCTGGTCGGCAACCTGCTGACGATGATCGACATGACGGAGCTGTTCGGCGCCCGCCGCCGACGGGCCAGAGCCGCGGCGTCCGCGCGCGGCGAGCGGGTGTCGGTCCCGTGCGTGCTGCGGTCCGAGGAGCTGACCGAGGGCCGGGAGCGCCGCGGCTGGATCGCGGTCGGCGAGGGGCCGGCGACGTGGCGGACGCCGGGCGGGGAGCCGGAGCCGTTCGAGCCGGGGGAGCTGACGATGCAGGCGGTCGACCGCCAGGCGGTGACGTTCCACTCGGCGGGCGGTCGGACGGAGCTGCGGCTGCACCCGGACGAGGCCTCGCTGGTGCTGCGGGCGCTGGCGGGCTGACGCCTCCGGCCCCCGGTCACCAGCGTATCGAGGTGGACCGACCGTTCCGCGACCCCGACGGCCCGCGGTGCGGACTTGTCCACAGGCGCGGCTGACCTGTGGACAGCGGCGCGCGGCGGCCCTGAACCGTCGGCCCCCGCCGATAAGCTGGAAGACGGGGGCCGGAGGCGTCACTCCTCCGGCGTCGGCGGCCGCTCCAGCAGCCGCGAAAGCACCACGGTCGACACCGTCCGGTCCACGATCTCCAGCCCCCGCAGCCGCTCCAGCGCCGTCTCCAGGTGGTGGATGTCCGCCGCCCGCAGGTGCACGATCGCGTCCGCGGCGCCCGACACCGTGTACGCCGCCACCACCTCCGGCAGCGGCTCCAGCCGGGCCCGGATGCGCGCCGGGGTGATGTTGCCCTGGCACGTGACCTCGACGAACGCCTCCGTGCCCCAGCCCAGCGCCTCCGGGTCGACCACCGCCGTGAAGCCCCGCAGGATGCCCGTTTCCAGCAGCCGGTCGACCCTCCTCTTGACCGCCGGGGCGGACAGGCCGACCACCTTGCCGATCTCCGCGTAGCTGCTGCGCGCGTTCGCCACGAGACACGAAACGATTCGCTGGTCGATGGTGTTCACACGCAACATTTAGCACAGATGTGCGCAGCGAACAGCGATTGATTGCGGAATTAGGTGCCCCTTACCCTGCAACCATGCAGGAGATGCGTGTACCGACCACCCGTCGATACCTCATGTGCCCGCCGCGCCACTTCGCGGTGGACTACGTGATCAACCCCTGGATGGACCCGACCCAGCCGGTCAGCGCCGACGTCGCCGTCGCGCAGTGGACCGAGCTGCGCGACACCTACCGCCGCCTCGGCCACACCGTCGAGGAGATCGACGCCCAGCCCGGGCTGCCCGACATGGTCTTCGCCGCCAACTCCGGCACCGTCGTCGACGGCCGCGTGCTCGGCTCGCGGTTCCGCGCGCCGCAGCGGGCCGCCGAGGCCGAGCACTTCCGCCGCTGGTTCGTCGAACACGGCTACCGCGACATCACCATGCCCGAGAAGATCAACGAGGCCGAGGGCGACTTCGCCTGGACCGGCTCCCTGCTGCTCGCCGGCACCGGCTTCCGCACCGACCCGGCCGCGCACGCCGAGGCGCAGGAGGTCCTCGGCGTCCCGGTCGTCTCGCTGCAGCTGGTCGACCCGCGCTACTACCACCTCGACACCGCGCTGTTCGTGCTCGCCGAAGCCACCGACACGACGCGCGCGCAGATCGTCTACTACCCGGAGGCCTTCTCGGCCGGCTCGCGCCGCGTGCTCCAGCGGTTGTTCCCGGACGCCGTGCACGCGACGAAGGAGGACGCCGAATGTTTCGGGCTCAACGGCGTCTCCGACGGCCGCAATGTCGTCCTCCCGGTGGAGGCCACTCGATTGGGCGCGCTGCTTGCGGAGCGTGGTTATGAGCCGGTTTACGTCGACATCTCCGAGCTGCGGAAAGCCGGCGGCGGCCCCAAGTGCTGCACCTTGGAGATTCGCAAGGGGTGAATCCATCCGAAACCTGTAACTCACCCGTTTGCCACGGCGATTAATCGAAGTAACAAATCGACTACTCGCGGTGGCAGGCGGTGGGAATGGTGGCGGTGGTCCTCGCCGTGCACGGGATCGGCCGGCCGGCTCGCCAGCTCGACCCGGGCGAAGACGAGCGCTGGCTGACCGTCGAGCAGTTCGACGACGTGCTCGACGTCGCCGAGCGGGACGACGTCCACCTCACCTTCGACGACGGCAACGAGTCCGACGTCGAGATCGCGCTGCCGAGGCTGCTCGACCGCGGGCTCACGGCGGAGTTCTTCCCGCTGGCCGGCCGCCTCGGGCAGCGCGGCTACCTCGACCGCGACGGTCTGCGCCAGCTCGTGCGCGCCGGGATGGAGATCGGCTCGCACGGCTGGGAGCCGCGTGACTGGCGGCGGCTCGACGACCGTCACGCCCGCCGCGAGCTGACCGACGCGCCGAAGCTGCTCGGCGACCTGTGCGGGAAGCCGGTGCGGCGGTACTCGCTGCCGTTCGGCGCCTACGACAAGCGGGTGCTGGAGCGGCTGCGCCAGGCCGGCGCGACGCGGGTCTACACGAGCGACGGCGGCGCGGCCCAACGCGACGGCTGGCTGCAGGCGCGCACGGAGCTGCGCCACGACCTCGACGGCAGCTGGCTCGAGGGCGTGCTCGACGGCGGACACCGGCGGCCGCACTGGGCGGCGCGGTTGTTCCGCCGCGGCTAGCGCCGGTTTTGTCCGGTCGGCTCACCAGCCGCTTTGCCGGTGACCGGAACACGGTCCAGACCAATTTTCCGTGGCCGCACCCGATGAGCAGCCTTTTCGTCAAATCCGCCCGCCTGATGGGAAATTCCCGCACCCGGAGGTCTTGAACCCGGCGCCGCCCGCGGTGCATCCTGGGTCCTCGCCGCCGTAAGGAAAGTTTCCTAACTAAAGGGAGCACCGGGAAATGCGGAAACTGATCCTGCTCGCGACCCTGGCGCTGGCCTCGGCCATGATGCCCGCCACGCTCGCCACCGCCGCACCGGCCGCACCGGCCACTGTCGAAGCCGGCCCCACCGCAGCCCAGCTGCTGGCCAAGACGACCAGCTGCCACCAGATTTCGAACGGCAAGTACAAGACCGACGAAGACGTCTCGAGCAAGACGGTCGCCATCTGCGACGCCAACGGCGCCGTGTTCTGGAAAGCCGACATGGACATCGACTGCGACGGTCAGCGCACCACGCAGTGCAACGAAAACACCGACTGCTGCTTCCAGGACGACACCGCGTTCCACCAGTCCGACGGCAAGGCGCTCAACGCCGCGAAGCTGCCCTACATCGTCGTGCCGAGCTCCAGCAGCATCTGGAAGTACACGTCGTCGAAGCTGAAGGGCGGCGGTTCCTGCGCGGTGATCTACAACGGCAAGGTCGAGTACGCCGTCATCGGCGACACCGGCCCGTCGCAGATCATCGGCGAAGCGTCCTACGCGACGGCGAAGGACCTCGGCATCAACCCCGACCCGTCCAACGGCGGCACCGACTCCGGCGTGACGTACATCTGCTTCAAGAGCTCGACCGTCTCGCCGATCGAGAACCACGCCAACGCGATCAGCAAGGGCCAGAGCCTGGCGACCACCTTCGTGAACAACAACTGAACGCGCGCATTCCCGGGGCCGGTCCGCATCGGGCGGATCGGCCCCGGGGTGCGGGTAATCGCTGACCGCCGCCGCGCCGACCGTGTCGATCACCCACGGCAAGTTGCATTCGGAGACACGGTTTCGCGCCGGTAAACCGTTGCGCCTCACGGCAGTCTCACGCATTACCCCGTTCGCCGCCCTCGCGGTAACGATCCAGGGGCGCCTGCCGACCAAGGGATGGGTCGCGCGGGAAAAGCGGAGGTTTGGCGTGAAGATCAGTGTCTTCGGGCTCGGTTACGTCGGTTGTGTCTCCGCCGCGTGCCTGGCGGGGCAGGGGCACCGGGTGGTCGGCGTGGACGTCAACCCGGTCAAGATCGACCTCATCACGGCGGGCAAGGCGCCGGTGGTCGAGGAGCGGATCGGCGAGCTGACCGCCCAAGTCGTCGCGAGCGGCGCGCTGAGAGCCACGACCGACGTCGCGGAAGCCGTCGCCGACAGCGAGATCTCGCTGGTCTGCGTCGGCACGCCGTCGGCGCCGAACGGCAGCCTCTCGACGGTCTACCTCGAGCGCGTAGCCGAGGAAATCGGCGAGGCGATCGCGAAGAAGAGCGAGCGGCACACCGTCGTCTTCCGCAGCACGATGCTGCCGGGCACCTGCCTGGACCTGCTGATCCCGATCCTGGAGAAGGCGTCGGGCCGCACGGCCGGCGTCGACTTCGGCGTCGCGGTGAACCCCGAGTTCCTGCGCGAGGGTACCAGCGTCAAGGACTTCTTCGACCCGCCGAAGACCGTCATCGGCGAGATCGACGAAGCCAGCGGCGACGCCGTCGCGGCGCTGTACGAGGGCCTGCCCGGGCCGGTCTTCCGCGTGCCGATCCCGGTCGCGGAAATGACGAAGTACGCCGACAACTCCTTCCACGGACTGAAGATCGGCTTCGCGAACGAGCTCGGCTCGATCTGCCGGGCGCTGGGCCTCGACTCGCACCAGGTGATCGACGTCTTCCTCGCCGACACCAAGCTCAACGTCAGCCCGGCCTACCTCAAGCCTGGGTTCGCCTTCGGCGGCTCGTGCCTGCCCAAGGACCTGCGCGGGCTGGTCTACGCCGCGCACCGCGCCGACGTCAGCGTGCCGATCCTGTCGCACGTGCTCGCGTCCAACGACGAGCACCTGCAGCGCGCGTTCGATCTGGTCGCGCGCACCGGCAAGCGCAAGGTCGGGCTGTTCGGGCTGTCGTTCAAACCGGGTACCGACGACCTGCGCGAGTCCCCGCTGGTCGAGCTGGCCGAGAAGCTGCTCGGCAAGGGCTACGACCTCAAGATCTACGACGCGAACGTCAGCCTCTCGCGGCTGATGGGCGCGAACCGCGAGTACATCGAGGGCCGGTTGCCGCACCTCGGCCAGCTGCTGGCCGGGTCCGTCGAAGAAGTCATGGACCACGCCGACGTCCTCGTCGTCGGCTGCAAGGACCCGGACGTGCTGGCGGCCCTGCCGCACGGCGGCGACCGGGTGCTCGTCGACCTCGTCCGCCTGCCCGACGCGGCGACGCGTCGCCTTGAAGAGGGATATGCCGGCCTTGCCTGGTAAAGCGCTCATCCTCGTCGAAAACCTCTCCGTTCCCTTCGACCGGCGGGTCTGGCAGGAGTCCACGACCCTGCGCGACGCCGGGTGGGAAGTCCACGTGATCTGCCCGCAGGGCACGAAACGCGACACCGAGCCCGAAGCCGTCGTCGACGGCGTCCACATCCACCGCTACCCGCTCAAGGCGGCGACCGGCGGGCCCGCCGGCTACCTGCAGGAGTACGGCAGCGCGCTGTGGCACACGCTGCGGCTGGCGCGCAAGGTCGGGCCGGTCGACGTCGTGCACGCCTGCAACCCGCCGGACCTGCTGTACGTGGTCGCGAAGGTGCTGAAGCGCCAGGGCGCGAAGTTCGTCTTCGACCAGCACGACCTTTGCCCCGAACTGTACCTCTCACGCTTCGACCGCGGGCAGGACCTGCTCTACCGCGGCGTCTGCGCGCTCGAACGCGCCACCTACCGCGCCGCCGACGTCGTCATCTCGACGAACGAGAGCTACAAGCAGGTCGCCCGGATCCGCGGCGGCAAGCGGCCCGAGGACGTCTTCGTGGTGCGCAGCGCCCCGGTCGTCGAGCGGTTCCACGAAGTTCCCGTCGAGCCCGAGCTGAAGAAGGGCAAGCCCTTCATGCTGGCCTACCTCGGCGTGATGGGTCCGCAGGACGGCGTCGACTACGCCCTGCGCGCGCTCGCGAAGCTGCGCGACGAAGTCGGGCGCACCGACTGGCACGCGGTGTTCGTCGGCTCCGGCGACGCCTTCGACGACATGGTCGCGCTCTCGGCGAAGCTCGGGCTGGCCAACCAGGTCGAGTTCACCGGCCGGATCCCCGACGAGGACCTGGTCCGCTACCTCTCGACCGCCGACGTCTGCCTGTCGCCGGACCCGCTGAACCCGCTCAACGACGTCTCCACGATGAACAAGGTCATGGAGTACATGGCGATGAGCAAGCCGATCGTCTCGTTCGAGCTGCGCGAGGCGCGCGTCTCGGCAGGCGACGCGGCGGTCTACGCCCCGGCGAACGACGAGTCGGCGTTCGCGAAGCTCGTCTCCCAGCTGCTCGACGACCCCGAGGAGCGGGTCCGGATGGGCAAGCTCGGGCAGGCCCGGGTCGCGGGCGCGCTTTCGTGGGAGAACTCGGCGAAGAACCTGCTCGCCGCGTATGAGCACGCTGTGAAGTCCTGATCGCCGTTCGGTCAAGAACTCACCGGACGTGTAACCAATGTTCCCGGTCCGACGACGGTTCGGGTAACCGGCCGATCCACCGACCCCCGTTCGGCGTACCCGTCTCAGGAATGGAGATACCGCCGTTGACTGAAGACACGGTGCGCCTGGCCCTGATCGGGCAGGTCGTCCGACGGCGATGGCGGCTGCTGACCGCCCTCGCCGTCCTGGGCGCCGCGGTCGGTGCCGCGGCGTCGTTCCTGCTCTCGCCGGGCTACCAGACGTCGTCGAGCGTGCTGCTGCAAGGACCGCGGCAGGCCGACGAGCTGCTGACCCAGGCCGAGGTCGCGACCAGCTCGGTCGTCCTCGACCGCGCCGCCGCGCAGCTGGCCTGGCACCCCACCGGCGCCGACCTGAAGAAGCAGGTCAAGACGTCGGTGGCGAACGGCAACGTCGTGGCGATCACCGTCTCGGCCGACACCGCCGAGCACGCCCAGCAGCTCGCCGACCAGGTCGCGCAGCAGTTCGTGAAGTACTCCACCCAGCTGGCCAGCAACTCCGCGGACGCGTCGGTGCAGCTGGCCCAGGAACAGCGCGAGTCGCTGCGCAACCAGGTCAAGCTGACGACCGAGAAGATCAGCGACATCGCCAAGGGCGTCGGCGGGGACCTCACCGTCGAAAGCGTCCAGGTCCGCACCCAGCTCGAAGGGCTGCGGACGTCGCTGGAGCAGGCCATCAACGACCTGAACCAGGCCGACCTCGCCACCGGCATCGGCAACACCGTCGTGATGGGCAGCGCCGAACGCCCGGACGCGGCGGCCGCGCCGACGCTGACGCAGCTCGCCGTCGGCGGCGCGGTGCTGTTCTTCCTCGCCGGCGTCTTCGGCCACCTGTTCACCGCCCGTGCAGACCGGCGGCTGCGCGGCGAACCGCAGATCGCGTCCGCGCTCGGCGCGCCGATCCTCGCCGGCGTCGACGTCACGACGCCGCAGGGCGACCAGCTCCCGGCGACCGGCTTCGCCGGCAAGGTGCGGCGGCTGCTCGGCGG
>NZ_JAAGNB010000538.1:0-6262 GCF_010550475.1 Amycolatopsis sp. SID8362 | reverse complement strand
TCGGCTTTGTAGGGAGTGAGCACGATCTGCTCGCACGGTCCCTCACAGTCCGGGCATTCGCGGGTGGTGCGGACGTCTTTGTGCCAGCCGTGGAAGCCTTTGTCCCCGGCCGGGGTCAGGCCGTGGGCGTGCAGGTGCTGGCGGATCCGCAGCCGGCGGGCGGCGGTGATGTCGGCCGTCTTGCCCGGCAACGCCGCCGACACCCACAACAACCGGCCGGTCTCGTCGGTCAGGGCGAGCACGACCAGGCCGTGATGTCTGTGTTTGCCGTTGTAGTTGGCCCGGTTGGCTTTGCCGGTGCGGCGGCGGGTCCGGATCAGGGTGCCGTCCACCAGCACCACCGCCGCGGCCCGGGCGGCCTGGCGTCGCAGGACCCGGTTCAGGCGGGCGGCGCGGACGGCGAGCAGGGTGATGACTTCCAGCACCCACCGCCGGACCGTAGAGGCGGACACGCCCATGCCGGCCCCGAGGTGGGTCAGGCGCGGATCGTCGCGCAGCACGGCCAGGACGACCAGTGCCTGCTGGGCGGGGCCGGCTTTGCGCCAGCGGGACCGCAACCGCTGGCGGTGGGCACGGATCAACCCCGCGACCAGCTGCAGGGTCTGTCCGGACAGTGGAAGGGTGACCTGGTAGGAAAGAGGACCGAAGCCCTCGGCGGATGGTTGACTCACATCTCGATCCTGCCGAGGGCTTCACCTATCTCCAGGTTCGCCACGCTGGTCCCAGCGGCACTTCGTGTCACCACAGGCAACCACCACGAACCCGACACCCTGACCAGCCACAACCAGGATGAAACAACCCCAATGTGGCCTTCGGTGCGTCTGACGCACCCAAGGCGGCCTTCGGTGCGTCAGACGCAACCAAGGCCACCTTGGGGCGCATTGCCGGACCGGCGGCTAGGCGGGCGCACGGACGTCCGGTTTGCCGGTTAACCTGCACCGGTGAGCGAACAGCCCGGCCGGAAGCGGGACGCGGCCGCGACGCGGCTGGCGTTGCTCGACGCCGCCGCGAAGCTGTTCGCCGAACGCGGCTTCGACCGGACGACCGTGCGGGACATCGCCAAGCTCGCCGGGGTCAACCAGTCGTTGCTCTTCCGCTACTTCGGCAGCAAGGAAGCGCTGTTCGAGGCGGTCATCGCGCGCAACGGGCGCGAACAGCTGGCCGCCACGCCGCCCGAACGGCTCTTCAGCGCTTCCTTGCGCAGCATGCTGGCGGCCGACGGCGCGGGGAACCGGACGCTGGAGACGTACCTGCGCTCGTCGGGCAGCGACGGCGTCGCGGCCGCGATCCGGCAGGAGATCGGCGAGGAGTACGCGCAGGTGCTGGCGACGCTGACCGACGCGCCGGACGCCGAGCTGCGTGCCGACCTCGCGCTGGCCTGGCTGATGGGCATCGCGCTGGTCCGCGAGATCTCCGGCAAGGAGCCACTGGCCAGCGCCGACCCCGAAGAGGTCTGCCGGCTCGTGCTCACCGCGACGCGGACGCTGCTGGAGCGCAGCGAATAACCGCTGGACACCCGCTCTAGCGTCGGGGTCATGGTGCCCTTCCCGCCCGCCGCGACCGAGGCCGAGTTCGGCGCGCTCACCCGCGCAGGCCTGCTGCCCGCGGTCACCGGCCTGCTGGGCCGCGACGACGTCGTGCCGTTCACCGAGGGTTCACTGCCGGTGTACGCCGTCGGCGACGACCTGGTCCTCAAGCTGTACCCGCCGCTGTACCGCGACGAGATCGCCACCGAACGCACGATGCTCGAAGTGCTGCACGGCACCCTCCCGACCCCGGCGCTGAAGGACGCGGGCGAACGCGACGGCTGGGGCTGGCTGCTGATGGAACGGCTGCCCGGCCGGACGCTCAAGGAAGCCTGGCCCACCCTGTCCACAGGGGACAAACGACGGCTGATGCCCGAGGTGGGCGAGCTGCTGGCCACGCTGCACGCGGTCGACGACCCGCGGCTGGCCGTCCTGGCGCCCGCGGACTGGACCGAGTTCGTCGCGCGGCAACGGGCGAAGGTCGTCGAGCACCACCGACGGACCAAACTGGACGAAACGTGGGTGGCGCAGATCCCCGCGTTCCTCGACCGCGTCGACCTCGGGACGCCGCCGGTCGTGCCGCTGCACACCGAGTTCATGCGCGACCACGTGATGGTCGACGACGGCCGCGTCACGGGCCTGTTCGACTTCGAACCCGCGATGCGCGGTGCGGCGGAGTACGACTTCGTGGCGGTGGGCCTGTTCGTGAGCAGCGGCGACGGCGACCTCCTGCGCCGGTTCCTCGGCGGCTACGGGCAGGCGGTCGACGAACGCCGTTGCCTGGCCTACGCGTTGCTGCACGTCTACAGCAACTTCCCTTGGTACTTCAAGGAAATGCCCGAACCACCGGAGCCGACGCTGGAAGCGCTGGCGACGGCTTGGTGGGGGTCAGGGCAACGCGCGGCGCAGTAGTTCCGCGAGGTGCACCGGACGGCGGCCGGACTCCTGCTCGATCTGCGTCCGGCAGCTGAAGCCGTCCGACACCACGACCGTCTCCGCCGAAGCCGCGCGGATCGCCGGGAGCATCCGGTCCTCCGCCACCGCCTTCGAGACGTCGTAGTGACCGCGCTCGAAGCCGAAGTTGCCTGCCAGGCCGCAACAGCCCGCGTCCAGGGTGGTGTTCCGGACGCCCGCCGCCGCGAGCGCCGACTCGTCCGCGCCGAAGCCGAGGACCGCGTGCTGGTGGCAGTGCACCTGCGTGATCGCGTCGACGTCCAGCGCCGCGAACGGGATCGGCGCCCGTTCGAGCAGCTCGGCGAAGGTGAACGTGCGGGACGCCAGCAAGGAGGCGCGTGCGTCACCCGGCATCAGCGCGGGCAGGTCACCGCGGAACAGCGCCGTGCAGCTCGGTTCCAGCCCGGCCACCTCGTAGCCGTCCTCCAGGTACGGCGCGAGCACGCTCAGCGTCCGGTCCAGCACGCGCCGGGCCACGCCGAGCTGACCGGTCGACACCCACGTCAGTCCACAACAGACCCCGCGGTCTGGGAGCACGACGTCGTAGCCCGCCGCGGTGAGCACCTCGTACGCGGCGTCGAGCACCGACGGCGTCAGGTAGTTGTTGAAGGAGTCCGGCCACAGCACGACACGGCGCTCGCCCGCAGCCCGGCGCCGCAGATCCGCCCGGCTGCGAGTGAACGGCGAGGCGGCGAACGTGGGCAGGGACCGTTCCGGCGCGATGCCGCCGAGCCGTTTCACCCAGCCCGCCAAACGGGACCGTCCGACCGCGTTGGCCAGCCGTGGCGCCCGGGCGCTGAGCCGCAGCCACAGCGGCAGCCAGCCCATCGAATAGTGCGACGCCGGACGCAGCCGCCGCCGGTAGTGCTGGTGCAGGAACTCGGACTTGTACGTCGCCATGTCGACGTCGACCGGGCAGTCCGACAGGCATCCCTTGCAGGACAGGCACAAGTCCAGCGCGTCGTGCACTTCGGACGAGCGCCAGCCGTCCTTGATGACCTCGCCGTTGATCATCTCGGCCAGCAGGTGCGCCCGCCCGCGCGTCGAGTGCTGCTCCTCGCGGGTGGCCCGGTAGCTCGGGCACATCACGCCGCCACCACTGGTGTTGCGGCACTTCCCGACGCCGACGCAGCGCCGCATCGCCTGCCCGAAGCTCCCCCGGTCCTCGGGGTAGCCGAGGAACACCGTGTCCTCAAAGGACGGTGAAGTGGCTCGCACGCGCAGGTCCGCGTCGACCGCCCGCGGCGCCACCAGGATGCCGGGGTTCATCCGCCCGGCCGGGTCGAAGATCCCCTTGAACCGGGCGAAGACGGCCATCATCTCCGGGCTGTACATCCGGGACAGCAGCTCGGACCGCGCCTGGCCGTCGCCGTGCTCGCCGGACAGCGAACCGCCGTGCGCCGCGACGAGGTCCGCCGCCTCCTCCAGGAACCGCCGGAAATCCGCGACGCCGGACGCCGACAGCAGGTCGAAGTCCAGCCGCAGGTGCAGGCAGCCCTCGCCGTAGTGGCCGTAGACGACGCTGCGGCGCCCGTGCGCGCGCATGAGCTCCTTGAACTCGCGTAGGTACGCGCCGAGCCGCTCGGGCGGGACGGCGGCGTCCTCCCAGCCGGGCCACGCCTCCGAGCCGTCGGCGAGCCGCGTCGCGAGCCCGGCGCCCTCCTCGCGGATGCGCCACAGCCCGCGTTGCGCGGCCGGGTCGTCGACGATCACGAAGCCCGTCAGATCGAGGGACGCCGCCAAGGCGCGGGCCCGCGAAGCCGGCTCGTCCCCGGCCAGCTCGACGAACAGCCACGCGCCGCCCGGCGGCAGGTCGCCCGCCCGGCCCGGCAGCATCGCGACCAGTTCGGCGTCCACGCCTTCGACGGTCAGCGGCGACCACGGCAGGATCGACGGCACCGCGTCCGCCGCCGCGATGTCGGACGGGAAACCCAGTACCGCCAGCACTTTCCGGTCCGGGAGCCGGGCGAGCGAGACGGTCGCCTCCAGGATCGTCACGCACGTGCCCTCGCTCCCGACGAGTGCCTTGGCTACGTCGAACCCGTTCTCCGGCAACAGGTGTTCGAGCCCGTAACCGGACACGCGGCGCGGCCACGTCGAAAGTTCCTTGCGCAGCAACGCCAGGTTGTCGCGAACCAGCGCGCGCAGCTCGTCGAAGATCCGGCCCTCGGTGGGCTCGTCCGGGCCGACGCGCAGCCGCGTGCCGTCGTAGAGCAGCACCTCCAGCGAGCGGACGACGTCGACCGTGCGCCCCCACGCCACCGAGTGCGACCCGCACGCGTTGTTGCCGATCATCCCGCCGAGCGTGCAGCGGCTGTGCGTCGACGGGTCCGGCCCGAACCGCAGCCCGTGCGGGGCCGCGACCGCCTGCAGGTCGTCGAGCACGGTGCCGGGCAGCACCCGCGCGAGCCGGGTCTCCGGGTCCAGCGAGAGCACCCCGCCGAGGTGGCGGGACGCGTCGATCACCAGCCCGGGCCCGCACGCGTTCCCGGCGACGCTCGTGCCA
Organism: Amycolatopsis sp. SID8362; assembly: GCF_010550475.1. Taxonomy (NCBI): domain Bacteria; kingdom Bacillati; phylum Actinomycetota; class Actinomycetes; order Pseudonocardiales; family Pseudonocardiaceae; genus Amycolatopsis; species Amycolatopsis sp. SID8362. Next base: position 1,276 of record NZ_JAAGNB010000538.1, on the reverse strand, counting down.
CCGCCGCGCGCGATCACGGGCAGGTCGCGGGCGCGGGCCTCGGCGACCGCGGCGACGACGTCGTCGACGGTCCGCGGCAGCACCACGCCGCGGGGCACGTGGCGGTAGTTGGACGCGTCGGTGGTGTAGAGCGCGAGCGTGGCGGCGTCGGTGAGGATCTCCACACCCCCATTCAAGTCGACCGGGCGCCCGCGTACCTCTCCAGCCGGGTATGTCCGAAACCACAGTCCGTGTGCGATCGTGGGCGCGTGACGGCAAAGGAGCACGTCGCCGAGTACAGCGCGGTGCTGGGCGAGCTGCTGCGCGAGCGCGAAAAACTGCTCGGCACGCTCGACCGCGTCGCCGCGCTGCACGGAACCGCGCGCCTGATCCGGGAGGCCGTCGGCGCGAAGGCCGGCTTCGTCGCCGAGCTCGACCGGCCCGAGCTGGCCGTGATCCGCTGGATGTCCGGCACCCGGACCGACGCCCTCCAGGACCTCGAGGTGCCGGTCGGCCAGGGCATCGGCGGCCGGGTGCTGGCGCTGGGCCGCCCCGTGCGGGTGAGCGACTACGTCAGCTCGCCGGCCATCACCCACCAGTTCGACGCCCAGGTGCGCGGCGAGGGACTGGCCGCGATGCTCGCCGTCCCGATCGTCGCGCGCGGCGAGACCGTCGCCATCGCCTACGCGGCCATGCGGGAGCCCGCCGACTTCGGCGACGACGCCGTCCGGCGGCTGGAGGAGGTCGCACTCGACGCCGGGACGGCGCTGCACCTGGCCAAGGTCGCCGAGACCGACCGGACGGCCGCGGTGGCGGGCGAACGCCTGCGGATGCAGAGCGCGCTGCACGACTCGGTCGGCGCGCTGCTGTTCTCCATCGGCGTCCAGGTGCGCGACCTGACCGCCGACCTGCACGGCAACCCGGGGCTCGAAGCTCGGCTGCACCGGCTGGAAGGGGACGTTTCGGCGGCCGCCGGGGCGTTGCGGGAGTCGCTGCTGGCGCTGTCGGAGTCCAGCCCGGAGCGGGCGCTGCCGGTCGAGCTGGCCGAGCACTGCCGCTCGTTCCAGGCGCGCTGCGGCGTCCCGGCGCGGTTCGTGCAGCTCGCGGCGGTGCCGCCGCTGGACGCCGAACGGACGGCACTGCTGGTGTCCGCCGTCCGCGAAGGGCTGCTCAACGTCGAGAAGCACGCCCGGGCGTCGTCGGTGATCGTCAGCCTGGTGGCAGGCGACGACGGCGTGCAGGTGGTCGTCGCCGACGACGGCACCGGCGCGGCGCCCGTCCCCGGCGCCGGGGTTGG
>NZ_JAAGNB010000495.1:0-9878 GCF_010550475.1 Amycolatopsis sp. SID8362 | reverse complement strand
GGCGGGATCCGCAGCACCCGCGGGCCCTCGACGCCGTCCAGCCGGGCCGCGCTCACGTCGGCGTGCCGCGCGCAGACGCTGGACACCGTCCAGCCCGGCGGCGCGGTCTTGGCGAGCGCGGGGAGCAGCTCCGCCGTGTAGCGCCCGGTGCCACCGGGCACGGGCGCGAGGAGCTGCTCGGCGAGCACGACCAATCTGGGCACGCGGCTATTGTGCGGGACGTGACCGCGAATCCCGCCACCACGGTGGTCGTCGTGACCTGGCGGGGTGCCGGGCACGTCACCGCCTGCCTCGACGCGCTCGCCGCGCAGACGCGTCCACATCGGACGCTCGTGGTGGACAACGCCTCCGACGACGGCACCGCCGCCCTGCTCGAAGCCCATCCTTCGCGTCCGCAAGTAATTCGCCTGCCGCGCAACACCGGGTACGCGGGCGCCCTCGCCGTCGCGCTGAAGAAGGTCGGGACGCCGCTGATCGCGTGGCTGAACGACGACGCCGAGCCGGCCCCGGACTGGCTCGCGACGCTGGAGGACACCCTCGGGAAAGCGCCGCTGGCCGCCGCGGCGACGTCGCTGCTCGTGCGGCCCGACGGCACCACCCAGTCCGCCGGCGTCCGGCTGACCGCCGACGGCCACGGCGCCGACCTCACCGAGCCCGCCAAAGAGGTGTTCGCCTTCTGCGGCGGCGCGGCCCTCCTGCGCGGCGACGCCCTCCGCGGCATCGGCGGCGTCCCGGCGGCCTTCTTCTGCTACTACGAGGACACCGACACCGCGTGGCGGCTGCGGCTGGCCGGCTGGGACGTCGTCGCGGCGCCGGACGCCCGGGTCCGGCACGCCCACGGCGTCAGCAGCAAGCCCGGCTCGCCGCTGTTCCACCGCTGGAACGAGCGCAACCGGCTGCTCATGCTGCTGCGCTGCGCGCCCCGCGGCGTCGCGGTGAACCAGCTGGTCAGGTTCGCCGTGTTGACAGCGGTGCTGCCGCTGCGGGGCCGCCCGGCGGCGGCGAACTTCCGGTTCGGCCTGCGCTGCCGCGTCCTGGCCGAGGTGGCCGCGCGGCTACCAGCGACGTTGCTCGCCCGGCGCAAGATCGGCCGCGGCGCGGCGCTCGGCCGAGGCGCGGTCTGGGAGGCTTGGGCGGGCCTTTAAGCTGGCGCCCACCCGACGAAGGAGCAGGCTTTGGCGCAGGGGGAACCGCAACCGCTCGTCTCGGTGATCGTGGTGAACTACCACGGCGCCGACGACACGATCACCTGCCTGCGCGCGCTCGCCGAGCACGACTACCCCGAGCTCGAGCTGATCTGCGTCGACAACTCGGACGAGGCCGCGCGCATCCGCGAGGCCGTCCCCCAGGCGCAGGTGATCGAGGCCGGCCGCAACACCGGCTTCGCGGGCGGCTGCAACCTCGGCGCGAAGCACGCGAAGGGCACCGTCCTCGGCTTCCTCAACAACGACGCCCGCCCGGCGCCCGGCTGGGTCGCCGCGGCCGTTGCCGAACTGCGCGCCCAGCCCCGCGTCGCCGCCGTGGCCAGCAAGGTCCTCGACTGGGACGGCACCGGCACCGACTTCGTCGACGGCGGCCTCACCTGGTTCGGCATGGGCTACAAGCGGCACGCGGGCTCGCCGCTGGCCGACGTCCCGGCCGCCGAGCACGAGGTCGCGAAGGACGTCCTGTTCGGCACCGGTTCGGCGATGTTCGTCCGGGCGAGCGTGTTCGCCGAGCTGGACGGCTTCGACGAGCGGTTCTTCATGTTCTACGAGGACGTCGACCTCGGCTGGCGGCTCAACCTGCGCGGCTGGCGCGTCCGGTACGTGCCGGAATCGCTCACCTACCACCGCCACCACGGCACGATGTCCGCTGTGGACGCGCCGGAGACCGGCCGCGAGACCTTCCTCCTGGAGCGCAACGCCCTCGCCGCGCTCTACAAGAACCTCTCCGACGAGACCCTGGCCCGTGCGCTGCCCGCGGCGCTCGCGCTCGCCGTACGCCGGGCGACCGCCCGCGGCGAGCTGGACGCGACCCAGCTCGACCTCGAACAGGGCGTCGGCCCGATCGAGTCCGGCGACGTCGCCGTCCCGCGGACGACGCTGGCCGGGCTGCTGGCCATCGACCAGTTCGTCGAGCAGCTGCCGTCGCTGGCCGAATCGCGGAAGGCCGAGCAGGCCGCCCGCGTCCGCACCGATGCCGACCTGCTTCCGTTGCTGCGCAAGGCGTTGGAGCCGGCCTACCCGCTGCCGCGCTACCTCGCCGCGCACGACATCCTCGTCGAGGCGTTCGGCATCGAAAAGGCGTTCGGGCAGCGGCGCCGGATCCTCGTGATCACCGGCGACGCGCTCACCGAGCGGATGGCGGGCCCGGCGATCCGCGCCTGGAACATCGCGCTGGCGCTGGCCGCGGAGCACGACGTCCACCTCGTCACGACGAACCCGCTCGCCACGCCGCCGCCCGCGCCGTTCCGCGTCAGCGCCGGCAAGCACCGCGAGCTGGACGCGCCGATCGACTGGGCCGACGTCGTCGTCCTGCAGGGGCACGTGCTCGAACTCGCGCCGACGCTGAAGAAGCAGCACAGCGGCAAGATCGTCGTCGCCGACCTCTACGACCCGATGCACCTGGAACTGCTGGAGCAGGGCAAGGGCGTCGCCGACGACCAGCGCGCGGCCGACCTCGCGGGCGTCACCCGCGTCCTCGACGCGCAGCTCGAGCGCGGCGACTTCTTCCTCTGCGCGTCCGAGCGGCAGCGGCACTTCTGGCTCGGGCACCTGGCCGCGCTGGGCCGGCTTTCGCCGCGGCTCTACGACGCCGACCCGACGACGCAGTCGCTGCTCGCGGTCGTCCCCTTCGGACTGTCGCCCGAACCGCCGGTGCGCACCGGGCCGGGCCTGCGCTCGTCGCTGGGCATCGGCGGCACCGACCACGTCGTGCTGTGGGCGGGCGGGGTGTACAGCTGGTTCGACCCGCTGACCCTGGTCCGCGCGATCGACGAGCTGCGCCGCCGCCGCGGCGACGTCCGGCTGGTGTTCCTCGGGATGAAGCACCCGAACCCCGAGGTCGCCGAGATGGACATCGGCACCCGGACGATCCGGCTCGCGGATTCGCTGGGGCTGACCGGCAAGCACGTCTACTTCAACGAGCAGTGGGTGCCCTACCACGAGCGCCAGAACTGGCTGCTCGACGCGAACTGCGGTGTGACGACGCACTACGAGCACGTCGAGACCACGTTCGCGTTCCGCACCCGCGTCCTGGACTACCTGTGGGCCGGGCTGCCGATCGTCACGACCGACGGCGACGCCTTCGCCGATCTGGTGCGGGCGGAGAGGCTCGGCGTCGTCGTCCCGGCCGAGGACGCTTCCGCGCTGGCGGACGCGCTCGAAAAGGCGTTGTACGACGAGGAGTTCGCGGCGGCTTGCGTCGAGCGGATCGCCGTCGTCGCGCAGCGGTTCGCGTGGCCCGAAGCGCTCAAGCCGCTGGTGGAGTTCTGCCGCGACCCGCGCCCGGCGGCCGACCGGCTGCCCGGGTCGGCCGACCTGGTGAAGACGCCGGCGGTGCGCGGCCGGGCGCTGCTGCGCCGCGACGTCGACCTCGTCCGCGAGTACCTGGCCGCGGGCGGTGCCGGCGAGCTGGCCCGGCGCGCGGGCGGCCGGGTGCTGAAGGTCGCGAAGCAGCGGTTGCGCCGTGGCTAGGTCACTCCGCGTCCTCCTCGACGGCACCCCGCTCCTCGGCGCCCGCACCGGGATCGGCCGGTACACGGCCGCGCTGAGCGAAGAACTGATCTCGATCCCCGAGGTGGACACGCGCGCGGTGGCGTTCACGCTGCGCGGCTGGCGGCGCCTGCGGCACGTCCTCCCCTACGGCGCCCGCGCCCGCGGGATGCCGGTGGCGGCGCGGCTGCTGCGGATGGCGTGGCTGCGTTCGGACTTCCCGCCGGTGGAGCTGTTCGCCGGCCCGACCGACGTCGTGCACGGCACGAACTTCGTGCTGCCGGGCCGGTTCCGGGCGGCGGGCGTGGTGACGATCCACGATCTGGCCTTTTTGGACAATCCCGCGGAGCTGGCGCCGAGCGACCGCGAACTCCCGGAACTCGTCCGCCGCGGCGCCCGCCGGGCGAACGTGATCTGCACCCCGACGGCGGCGGTCGCGGACTCGGTGGCCGAACGCCTCGACGTCTCCCGCGAGAAGATCGTGGTGACCCCGCTGGGCGTGAACCCGGCGTGGTTCACCGCGCGCCCACCGGACGACGAGCGCCGCGCCCGCCTGGGCCTGCCCGCCCGTTACCTGCTGTTCGCGGGCGCCGCCGGCCCGCGCAAGGGCCTGGACTGGCTGACCCGCGCCCACGACGCGGCCCCGGACCTCCCGGACCTGGTGTTCGCCGGCCCGGGCCCGTTCCCGCACGGCCCCCGCCGCCGCCAGACCGGCTACCTGTCCGATGTGGACCTGCGCACGGTGGTGGCGGGCGCGTCGGCACTGGTTCTGCCGTCGCGCGACGAGGGTTTCGGCCTGCCGGTGCTGGAGGCGATGGCTTCGGATGTCCCGGTGGTCTGCACGGACATCCCGGCCCTGCGCGAGGTGGCGGGCGACTGCGCGAGCCTGGTCCCGTACGGCGACGTGGACAGCCTGGCCGACGCACTGAGGACGGCGGTGACCGACCCGCACGCGGTGGCGACGTCGGCGGCCCGCCGCACGCACGCGGCGGGCTTCACGTGGCGCACGTGCGCGGAACTGACGGTGGGCGCGTACCGCCTGGCCTCCGGCCGTCACTGACCTTTGTAGACGGAAAGCACCTCGCTGAGCCCGCCGCTCGCGCGGATCCTGCCTTCGTCCATCCAGACGGCGTCGGTGCAGAGTTCCCCGAGCAGTTCGTCCGAGTGCGAAGCGAACACGAGGATCCCGGAGCGGCGGGCGAGGTCGACCAGGCGCTCGCGGGCCTTGGCGAGGAAGGCCGCGTCGATCGCGCCGAGCCCCTCGTCGAGGATGAGGATCTCGGGGTCGATGGTGGTGACGACGCCGAGCGCGAGCCGCACGCGCATGCCCGCGGAGTAGGTGCGCAGCGGCAGGTGCAGGTAGTCGCCGAGTTCGGTGAACTCCGCGATGTCGTCGACCCGCTTCTCCATCTGCGCGCGGCTCATGCCGAGGAACAGGCCCCGGATCAGGATGTTCTCGCGGCCGGAGACCTCGGGGTCGAGGCCGACGCCGAGGTCGAACACCGGCGCGATCCGCCCGGCGACCCGGGTGTGCCCCCGCGTCGGCTCGTAGATGCCGGCGAGCAGCCTCAAAAGCGTGGACTTGCCGGCGCCGTTGTGCCCGACCAGCCCGACTCGGTCACCGTCCTCAAGGGACAGCGTGACGTCCTGCAGGGCTTCGATGATCGGCGTTTTCGCGCCGGTGCCGATCTTCCCGCCGACCTTGCCGAGCACCCGTTTCTTCAGCGACCGGGTCTTGGCGTCGAAAATCGGGAAGTCGACGTAGGCGTTCCGCACCTCGATGCTCACCACTGCTGCCACCCCTCCACGGCTCGAATGCGAACGCAAGTTATCATTCGCATCTAAGCCATCGACAATGGGAGGTATCCGTGCCACCGGGCTTTCACCCGCCCCAGCAGGCCCGCAGCCGGGCGTCGCTGGAGAAGGTGCTCGCCGCCGCCGAGCACGTGCTGGCCCACCGCGGGCACGAGGACTTCACCCTCGGCGCGGTGGCCGGGCAGGCAGGCTTGTCGGTGGGCGCGATCTACCGCCGGTTCGCCGGCAAGGAGCAGCTCCTCTACGCCGTGAAGGACCAGCTGCTCACGCGCCTGGAAACGAACGTCGCCGACGCGCTCCGCGAGTCAGGCCCGCACGACGTCGTCGCCGCCTTCACGCGGGCCCTGGCGGAGACCTTCGCCGCTCACGACCGGATCTTCCCCGAGCTGCTCGACGGCCAGCGCGCGGACGGCCGTGAGCGCGGGCTCCAAGCCCTGGCGGCGATCCAGCGCGCCTTCGTCGAAGCCGCGGGCGACAGCCAGGCCGTCCGGATGACGGCCCGGACGGTCATCGGCGCCTGCGTGCACCGCGCCGCCACCTGCCGCTACTGGCCCGACGACCTGGACTGGACCACGTGGGCCGCCGAGACGACCGAACTCGCGCTCGCCTACTTGGCGGCCGCGAAGTAGGCGTCCAGCGCCTCCTCCCACGGCCGCATCGGCGTCAGCCACGCCGCTTTCCACGACGCCGGCGACAGCACCGAGTACGCCGGCCGCGCCGCCGGTCGCGGGAACTCCTCCGTCGTGCACGGGTGGACTCGCGCGGGATCCGCGCCCAGCCGCGTGAAAACCGCGCGGGCGAAGCCGCACCAGCTCGTCGAACCGGCGTTCGTGCAGTGCAGCACGCGGGCTTCGGGTCCGTCCCCGCCGGCCACGCGGGAGGCCAGCTCCAGCAGGCCCGCCGCCAGGTCCGCCGTCCACGTCGGACCGCCCACCTGATCGTCCACAACGGACAGCGTGTCCCGCGAAGCTTCCAGTGCGGCCATGGTCTTCACGAAATTCGACCCGGACTTGCCGTACAGCCAGCCGGTCCGGACCACCCACGACGCCGCGCCCGACCCGAGCACCGCGTCCTCGCCCGCCGCCTTCGTGCGGCCGTACGCCGAACGCGGGCCCAGCTCGTCGGAAGGCTCGTACGGCGCCGAAGCGTCGCCGGAGAACACGTAGTCCGTCGACACGTGGATCAGCGGCACGCGCCGGGCCGCGCACGCCGCCGCCAGCACCCGCGGCCCGTCCGCGTTCACCGCGAAAGCGCGTTCTTCGTCCTTCTCCGCCGCGTCGACCGCCGTGTACGCCGCCGCGTTGACGACCACCGGCGCCGAACCCGTTTCCCGCGCACGGTCGGCCAAGGCGCCGACCGCGGCGAGGACCTGGCCCGTCGCCGTCACGTCGAGGTCCGCGGACCCCGGCGCCACGACGTCCACCGAAGGGGACGCCAGCGCGGCGAGATCCCGGCCGAGCTGCCCGGAACCGCCGGGCACGAGAACCGTAAGCCGCACAGGAAAGTCCTTACTTCTTCAGCGCGGCCCGCTCCGCCAGGGGCTCCCACCACGCGCGATTGTCCGTGTACCAGGCCACTGTCGCGGCCAGACCGTCCTCGAAGGACACGCGCGGAGCGTACCCCAGCTCCTGGTTGATCTTCGTGATGTCCACCGAGTACCGGCGGTCGTGGCCCTTGCGGTCTTCGACCGGTTCGACGCTCTCCCAGCCGGCGCCCACCGCGGCCAGCAGCCGCTCCGTCAGCTCGCGGTTGGTCAGCTCGGTGCCGCCACCGATGTTGTAGATCTCGCCGGGCCGCCCGCCTTCGGCGACCAGCTGGATGCCCTGGCAGTGGTCGTCCACGTGCAGCCAGTCACGGACGTTCAGCCCGTCGCCGTAGAGCGGCACCTTCCGCCCGTCCAGCAGGTTGGTGACGAACAGCGGGATGACCTTCTCCGGGAACTGGTACGGACCGTAGTTGTTGGAACACCGCGTGACGCAGACCGGCAGCCCGTGCGTGCGGAAGAACGACCGCGCCACCAGGTCGGACGACGCCTTCGACGCCGAGTACGGCGAGTTCGGCTCCAGCACGTGGTCTTCGGTCCACGAGCCTTCCGCGATCGAGCCGTACACCTCGTCGGTGGACACGTGCACGAACTTGCCGACGCCCGCTTCGACGGCCGCCTGCAGCAGGTTCTGGGTGCCGAGCACGTTCGTCAGCACGAAGTCGGCGGAGCCGAGGATCGAGCGGTCCACATGGGACTCCGCGGCGAAGTGCACGACCAGGTCCACGCCCCGCATGACGTCGGTGACCAGCGCGGTGTCGCAGATGTCGCCGCGGACGAAGCGCAACCGCGGGTCGGCGGCGACCGGGGCCAGGTTGGCTTCGTTGCCGGCGTAGGTGAGCTTGTCCAGCACCACCACCTCGGCGTCACGCAGCGCCGGGTAGGCGCCGGTGAGCACCTGCCGGACGTAGTGCGACCCGATGAAGCCCGCACCACCGGTGACCAGGACCCGCATAACCCCGCCTTTCCTCGCGCCCCGGACGGGGCAATCCGCCCCCAGCCTACGGAGGTCCTACAACACCCTCAGTAGAGTCTCACTGGAGGCACACTGGTGCCCTGGGGGAAGCACGGGGTTCACAGGGGAGGAAGCGCGTGACCGAATGGCCTGCGCCGCCGGTCCCGGCGCGCCGTGGCAGCGGCGCCGCCCTCTTCGCGCGGCGTGGCGGCAAGGTCGTCGTGACACTGCTGTCCGTCGCGATCCTGGTCGTGACCTGGTACGGCTGGCACTTCATCGGTGACCCGAACAGCGGCCTGACCACCACGAACGTCTTCGCCGACACCGAGGCGCACGCGAAGCCGCTCGACGGCGCGATCGACATCCTCCTGGTCGGCCAGGACAGCCGCACCGACGCGCAGGGCAACCCGCTGCCCCGCGAGGTGCTGGACATGCTGCACGCCGGTGTCTCCGACGGCGAGCTGAACACCGACACGATGATCCTCGTGCACATCCCCCAGAACGGGAAGCACGCGATCGCGATCTCGTTCCCCCGCGACTCCTGGGTGGAGCTGGCGGGCGGCTACGGCAAGCACAAACTCAACAGCGCCTTTGTCTACGCGTACACGGACACTTACAAAACGTTGCAGCGCCAGGGCATGACCGACCTGAAGCAGGCCGACGCGGAAGCGAAGGTCGCCGGGCGGAAGAACCTGATCGCGACGATCGAGAAGTTCATCGGCAAGCCGGGCATGATCGACCGCTACGCCGAGGTGAACCTGGCGAGCTTCTACGAGATCACCAAGTCGATCGGCGGCGTCGAGGTCTGCCTCAACGGGCCGGTCAAGGAAGTGAAGTCCGGCGTGGACCTGCCGGGCGGGCGCCAGACGATCGAAGGCGTGCAGGCGCTCGCGTTCGTCCGCCAGCGCTACGGCCTGCCCAACTACGACCTCGACCGGATCGCGCGCCAGCAGGCGTTCCTGTCCGGCCTGGCCCGCAAGGTCATCTCCACCGACGTGCTGACCAGCCCGGGCAAGATCGCCGATCTCGTGGCGGCGGTCAAGAAGTCCGTCGTGCTCTCGCAGGGCTGGGACCTGACCGAGTTCGCCGAGCAGATGCGCGGCCTGACCGGTGGCAACATCGAGTTCCACACCATCCCGACGCTGGGCAACGCGGTGATCGGCGGCGCGGACGTGCTCCGCGTCGACCAGCCGTCGGTGGCTGCGGAGGTCGCGCGGCTGACGTCGGACGGCGACACCCCGGCAGCGCCGACGTCGACGCAGCTGCCGGGCGCGAAGGCCGTCACGGTGGAGCTGTTCGACGGCACGGGCGCCGCGACGCTGGCCGGGCAGACGCACGCGATGCTGCAGAGCAAGGGCTTCACCCTCGCCGCGGACCAGAAGCTGAGCACCCGCAACACGACGATCGTCCGGTACAACCCGGCCGACGACACCGCGCTGGCGCTCGTCAAGCAGGCGCTGGGCACGACGGTCCAGGCCGAGCCGGACCGCGACGTCACGGCCGGGCACGTGCGCGTGCTGCTCGGCAAGGACTTCCGGAACTCGGCCGCCGCCCCGGGTGGCGCGCCGACGTCCACGGCCGCGAAGCCGCCGGCGTCCACTGCGACGCCCACCACCCCCGCCGCGCCGCCGATCACGGCGGGCGACGTCCCCTGCGTCAACTAGACTGCGTACGCAGGGTGGCCGGGGGAGGTAGTCCAGGGTGGAAGACGAGCAGGAAAAGCCGGATGCGGCCGCCGAGCCGGTGACGGAGAGCGACGACGACTGGAAGCCGTCGCCGTTTCCGCGGGCGGCTCCCGCCGCGACGCCGTCGCGCGCGCGAAAAGCCGGCCGGGTGACCCGCCGGGTCGCGCTCGGGCTGGTGTCGCTGC
>NZ_JAAGNB010000445.1:0-6004 GCF_010550475.1 Amycolatopsis sp. SID8362 | reverse complement strand
CGCACTCGGGCGGGACGCCGTCGTCCGGTCCGGCGGCCGCGAGCGGACGCGGTTTCGGTGGTGGCGCACGGGGTTTCGGCGGCGGTCAGGCCGACACCGCGGTGATCGACCTGCTGAAGGGCACGACGACGAAGTGGGCGGCGGCGCAGAGCGGCGCGATGGAGTCGGCCGGGCTGGCGCTCGCGAGCGGCCGCCCGGTGCTCGCGATCGGCGGCTTCAGCGGCAGTGACCCGGCGCCGACGCTCGCACAGTTCCAGCAGTACGTCGCGAGCGGCGACGTCCACTACTACGTCGCGGGCGGGCGCGGCGGCTTCGGGGGCGGCCGCGGGACCGCCGGGGAGATCCAGACCTGGGTCGAGCAGAACTTCGCGCCGATCAGCGTCGGGGGTACGACGGTTTACGACCTGACCAAATCTATCAATTGATCGAAATGCGATCCCCTGTTGCGTTCGTGTTAACAACCAGGGAATCATTCGCGACGCCGAGACCGATGCGGTATCGGCGGCGGCGCACACCTGTTCGATTCCCGTCCCAGTGAATGGAACACGGCGAACGGCTGTTCGGCGGCGCGGGGTAGCGCTCGGTGATGATCGCGCCGCGGTGTAACGACCGGGGACTACTGCCCGTGCAATTGCACGCGCCGGACGGCCGTATGGGCCTGATCTTGGCCGGGCGGCCGACAGAAAGTCAGCGGAAGTTGATCTTCGCTAGTGTCGATGTTGCTGGTTAACACGGTCGGTGGTCACTCGTTCGGATGCGCCAGCCGGGCGTTGTGGGGATCTTGTGCTACTCGCTAGGCTCTCCGCCGGGAGAGGGACAAGGGGTGGCTGATCCGGCACGCTGAGTGCCGCGATTTCACACCATGGTGGGTAATCCTTGTCTCGCCTTCTCTTGCTTTGACCCGATCAGGTGCGGCTGGAAGAGAGCAGCGATGACCGTGCGCGGTGGCGCAGCTCAGCCCTACCCGCCCCCTCTTCGTCACGACCCGTAGCTCCGAGCACCGCAATTCCCCCTTTAGGTACGGCACCACTCCACTTCCCCCGCACTCTGGAGTTCGTTGTGATTTCCCGTCCTCGACCACGTCCGCTGACGGTGCTCCTCACCTTGCTCGCCCTCGTGGGCGTCACCGCGCTCTCCGGGTGCAGCGACAGCTCCGCCTCGGGCAGCGGCGGCAAGATCACGCTCGGGTTCAGCGCCTGGCCGGGGTGGTTCCCCTGGCAGGTGGCGCAGGAGCAGGGCCTGTTCGCCAAGAACGGCGTGAACGTCGATCTCAAGTACTTCGACAACTACACCGACAGCATCAACGCGCTCTCCAGCGGTGCCATCGACGCCAACAGCCAGACCCTCAACGACACGCTGTCCTCGCTCTCCGGCGGCGCCAAGCTGTCGATCGTGCTGGTGAACGACAACTCCACCGGCAACGACAAGATCATCGCGCGCGACGGCATCACCAGCGTCGCCGACCTCAAGGGCAAGAAGGTCGCCGTCGAGCAGGGCGCGGTCGACCACTACCTGCTGCTGCTCGCGCTGCAGTCGGCGAAACTGACCGAAAAGGACATCCAGCTCGTCAACCTCCCGACCGACGCCGCGGCGGCCGCGTTCGCCGGCGGCCAGGTCGACGCGGTCGCCGCGTTCGCGCCGTTCACCTCGAAGGCGCTGGAGCGTCCCGGCAGCCGCGCGATCTCGACCTCGGCGGAGTTCCCCGGCGCCATCCCGGACCACCTGGTCACGTCGCAGAAGCTGGTCAAGGACCACCCGAAGGACGTGCAGGCGCTGGTCAACACCTGGTTCGAGACGCTGACCTGGATCAAGAACAACAAGGACGCGGCCGTCGGGATCATGGCCAAGCGCGGCGGCGTCTCCGACGCGGACTACAAGACATACGACGCCGGCACCACGATCTTCACGCGCCAGCAGAACCTCGACGCGTTCACCCCCGGCGTCACCGCGCAGCACCTGGACTTCCAGGCGAACAAGATCATCGACTTCATCGTGAACACCGGGCTGGCCCAGCAGCGCCCGACGCTCGAGGGGTTGTTCGACGACCAGTTCGTGAAGGCCGCGCCGCAGTGACCGGTCCGACCCAGCGCACCACCTCGGCGACCCCCGCGGACGAGCGGGCCGCCGAGGCACTGGAAGCCGAGCAGCGGCTCGCCGAAGCGCAGGAGTCCAGGCGGGGCCGTCCCGCCTGGACCCCGCTGCCGCGCCGGACCCCGCCGAAGCGGGCCTCGGCGTTGTTTTCCCTGCGCACGCCCATTCCCGCGGGCGCCCGCTGGACGCTGGCGGTGCTGTCGTTCGCGATCCCGTTCCTCGCCTGGGTCGTGCTGAGCGTCAGCGGCGCCGTCGACTCGACGTTCCTGCCGTCCCCGGCCGCCGTGCTCAAGGCCGGGGTCGACATGGCGGGCAGCGGCGAGCTCTTCGGCGACCTCTGGGCGACCACCCAGCGCGTCCTCGAAGGCTTCGGCCTCGCCGTGGTCGTCTCGGTGCCGCTCGGCATCCTGATGGGCACCTTCGCCGCGGGGCAGGCGTTCTTCGAGCCGCTGATCGGGCTGCTGCGGTACCTGCCGGCGAGCGCGTTCATCCCGCTGCTGATCATCTGGCTCGGCCTCGGCGAGCCGTCGAAGATCGCCATCCTCTTCATCGGGACGGTCTTCTTCAACACCCTGATGACCGCCGACGTCGTCCGCGGCGTGCCGCGCGCGCTCCTCGACGTCTCCTACACGCTCGGCGCGCGCCGGGGCGAGGTGCTGCGCAAGGTCGTCGTGCCGCATTCGCTGCCGGGCATGATCGACGCGATCCGGGTCAACGCCGCCGCGGCGTGGAACTTCGTGGTCGTCGCCGAGCTGATCAACTCCTCGGCCGGCCTCGGCTACCGGATCGTCCGCGCGCAACGGTTCCTGCAGACGGACAAGATCTTCGCGGTGCTGGTGGTCATCGGGATCGCCGGGCTCCTCATCGACGTCCTGCTGCGCCTGCTGCGCACGCGGGTCGGGAAGTGGGCGGCATGACGCTGGAACTGCGGAACGTCGCCAAGGACTACGCCGTGCGCGGCCGGGTCACCCGCGCGCTCGACGGCGTGGACCTCGAAGTGCTGCGCGGCGAGTTCGTCTGCGTCGTCGGCGCGAGCGGCTCCGGCAAGTCGACGCTGCTTTCGCTGGTGGCCGGGCTCGACCGGCCGACCGACGGCGAGATCGTGCTCGACGGCGTCCCGGTGACCGGCCCCGGGCCGGACCGCGGGCTCGTCTTCCAGTCCGGCGCGCTCTACCCGTGGCGCAGCGTCGAGAAGAACGTCGCGTTCGGACTCGAGCTGCTGGCGCTCGACGCGGCCGAGCGCGCCGAGCGCGTCGACTGGTACCTCGCCGAAACCGGGCTCGACGGCGTCCGGAAGTCGCTGCCCAAGCAGCTTTCCGGCGGCCAGAAGCAGCGCGTCGCGATCGCGCGCGCCCTGGCCTGCGAACCGGATGTGCTGCTGCTGGACGAACCCTTCGGCGCCTTGGACGTCCAGACCAAAGAGGACATGCAGGTGCTGATCCGCCAGGTGTGGGCCGACACCGGCACGACGGTGCTGATGGTCACCCACGACGTCGAGGAAGCGGTGTTCCTCGGCGGCCGGGTGGTCGTGCTCGCCTCCGACCCGGGGCGGATCGCCGCCGACGTCGAGGTGGAGCTGCCCGCCGAGCGCGACCTGGCGGTGAAGCGCGAACCGCGGTTCCTCGCGCTGCGCGCCCGGATCGAGGACCTGGTCCGGGAGCAGCACCGGGGCCACGTGAGCCGGGTGGCCGCGGTCGAGTGAGAACGGAAGACGGGAAGGTGGCGGGATGAAGCACGGCGGGGCGACCGCGGAACGCACGGCAGGCGGGGGTTTCCTCGCCCGGCTCGGCATTCGCGGCAAGCTGAACCTGCTGCTCCTGCCGCCGCTGGCCGCGGTGGTGCTGGTGTCGGTGCCGTTCGTGCTGACGCAGGCGAGCAGCGCCGTGGCCGCGACGCAGTCGGCGACGGTCGCGCAGCACACCCAGCAGCTCGGCGGCCTGGTCTGGCAGCTGCAGCGCGAGCGGCTGCTGACCGGCGCCTACGTCGCCACGCCGTCGATGGCCGCCGACCAGATGCTGCAGCAGCAGAAGGTGGTGAACGCGGCGGTCGAGAACGTGCGGTCGTCGCTGGGTTCCGACGCGCCGGACGAGCTGGCCGCCGCGCTGACCCGGGTCGGCTCGCTGAACGAGCTCCGGCAGAACGCGGAACGCCGCGGCGTCGCGCTCGACAGCGTCGCACGCACCTACCACGCGGTGATCGGCGCGGTGATCGACTCCCTGCGGCTCGTCCCGCAGCTGACCAGCGACGCCGAGGGCACCCGGGAGCTGACCGCGCTGGAGGCGCTGCTGCGCGCGAACGAGGAGAACTCGTTGCGCGGCATGGCGTTGATCGTGACGGCGGTGTCGCCCGAGGCCGGCCGGTCCATCCTGGACGACGCGACCCAGCAGGCGCCGATCTTCACCGACCGGTTCGTCCAGCAGGCCGACGACGAGGAGGACCGCGACCAGTCCGCGCTGGTCGTCAACGTCGAGCAGAGCGAAGCGGGCCGCCGGATCAACGACCTCGCCGCCCAGGTCGACAACCCCCGCGACTCGGCCGGGACCACCCAGTACGTCGCCGACGTCCTCAGCGCGTCGGAAAGCCAGGCGGGGCAGCGGAAACTGGTGCAGGAGCGGGTCACCGGCGAGATCGCCGAGGCGGCGACCGGCCGTGCCGACGCCGGCACCCGGCTGGCCTGGATCGTCGGTATCGGCGCGGCCGCGCTGTTCCTGCTGGTCGCGTTCCTCGCCGTCGCGGTCGCCCGCTCGATCGCGCAACCGCTGCGGCGGCTGACCACGGCGGCGACGTCGGTCGCCGACCTGGCGGGCACCGAGCTCGTCCGCGTGACCGACACCGAGGAAGCCGAGGAGCAGATCCCGCGGCTGGCCACCATCGACGTCGTCTCGAGCGACGAGCTCGGCAAGCTGGCGGCCGCGTTCAACCGGGTCCAGACCACCGCGGCCGAGCTGGTCGAGCGGCAGGCGCTCACCCGGCGCAACACCAGCCTGATGTTCGCGAACGTCGCGAAGCGCACGCAGAACCTCGTCGGCCGCCAGCTCGCGCTGATCGACGAGGTCGAGCGCAACGAGCAGGACACCCGGCTGCTGGCCAGCCTCTACCGGCTCGACCACCTCTCCACCCGCCTCCGCCGGAACGCGGACAACCTGCTCGTCGTCTCCGGCACCCGCGACGACACCCGCATCGCCGGTCCGATCGAGCTGTCCACGGCGCTGCGCTCGGCGCTCGCCGAGATCGAGGACTACCAGCGGGTGAAGCTCGGCGTCGTCGCCGACATCCTGCTGTCCTCGGCGCTGGGCGCCGACCTGGTGCTGGTGTTCGCCGAGCTGCTGGAGAACGCGACGTCGTTCTCGCCGCCGGGGTCGATGGTCGAGGTGGACACGATGCTCCTGGCCGACGGCTCGTGCCTGGTCAACGTCGTCGACCACGGCATCGGCATGACCGCGGAGAAGCTGGCCGAGGAGAACAAGCGGCTCCTCGAGCGCGAACGCCTGGAGCTCGCGCCGACCAGCGTGCTCGGCCTGTTCGTGGTCGGTCGCCTGGCGCGGCGCCACGACCTGGGCGTCGAACTGCTCGCGACGCCCACCACCGGCGGCGTGACCGCGCGGCTGACCATCCCGCCGTCGCTGTTCAGCCACCGCACCGGGCTGCTCCCGAAGACCGAGCCGGTGGCGGCGATCCCGGCCGCGCCCGCGCCCGCGCCGAAACCGCGTCCCGCGGAAGCCGTGGTGGTGACCACAGTGTCCACTTCGGACGATGCGCGCCCGGCCGAGCTGCCGGCGCCGGCGATCCCGGCGCTGCTCGGCCACGGCAACGGCTTCCGCTGGTTCAACCAGCTCGAACCGGTGTGGCCGGACGCCGAACCCGCCGAGCCGCCCGCGCCCGAACCGGAGCCGGAGAGCCGGGGTGGCCTCCG
>NZ_JAAGNB010000396.1:0-20849 GCF_010550475.1 Amycolatopsis sp. SID8362 | reverse complement strand
CCCGCTGCCGGACGTCCCGCTGGTCCCGACCGGCGGCGTCCACCTGGCCGACGTCGAGGCCTACCTGCGCTCGGGCGCGATCGCGGTCGCGGCGGCGACGCCCCTGCTGGGCGACGCGCTGTCGTCCGGCGGCAGCCTCCCGGACCTGGCCACCCGCGCGAGCGAGTTCGTCGCGGCCGCCGCCCGCTTCACGACCGCCTGAGGCGTCACTTTCGTAGGGAAAGATGCGTCCTGGCGCCCCGGACTCGCATCTTTCCTGGGGAAAATGGCGCCGTCACTTCTTCCCGAAGGGGTCGCAGGCCGCCGTGCCCAGGTAGATGTCGCCGCTCGCCGGACCGCCCTGCGGGAACAGCCGGATGTGCACCGCGTGCGTCACCAGGCTGCCGTCCGGTGGCTGCCGCGTCACGGTCTCGTTGAGGACCACCGTCGCCAGCGCCGTCCCCGCCGCCCCGCCGGGGATGACGATCCGGTGGTTCGGCGGGATCTCCGCGGGCACGGCGATCCCCTGCACGGCGCCGATCGACACCTCGCCGCCGCTGCCGTTCTCGCTCGTCGCGCACTTCGCCGAGTACGTGCGCACGGTGATCACCGGGCCGCCGTAGCGCTTGAGCACGGTCGCCTCGAACCGGTGCCCGGACGCCTGCGCGACCGCGACGTCCCCCGAGCGCCCGCAGCCGGACTCGCCGAGCCCGAACGCGGCGACGTCGCCCGTCGCGCCGCCTTGCGTCTGCGCGCGGTACGGCCCGTCCGCGGTGCACTTCGCCAGCTCACCGGTGACGACGTGCTCGTTGTCGATCGTCACGTCCAGCGATCCCGAAGACGCCCATCCGGTGGACGTCCCGGGGGCCGCGGCGGCCAGGAGCGGCACGCTCAGCGTCGTCACCGCCAGCAACCGGAATGTCCTCTTCCTGGCGTTTCGCATGCACTGGCCTCCCGGACGTCGTGACAGTTCGTAGCTACCCACTTCGTCATCGGCAGCCCGGCCGCCGTCCCTGATCGGGTCCACCCGGTCGGGTGGCCGGTGAGGAACGCAACTTCGCGGGTTTTGCGGCGGTAACGAGCGTTAACCTCGATCGACTTGCTCACCCAGGGAGGTTTCGTGTCTTCGCTGTCCTTCGCCGGCAAGCGGCCCGTGCTGGCCGACCTCGTCCCCGGCTCGCTCGTCCGGGACATCGCGCTGGTCGCCGGCGGTGCCGTGCTCACCGGCGCCGCCGCGCAGCTGACCATCCCGGTGCCGGGCAGCCCGGTGCCGATGACCGGCCAGACGTTCGCCGCGCTGCTCGTCGGCGCGTCGCTGGGCATGTCGCGCGGCGCCGCGTCGATGCTGGTGTACCTGCTGGTCGGCGCCGTCGGCGTGCCGTGGTTCCAGCACGGCACGGCGGGCCTGTCCGGCGCGAGCGCGGGCTACATCGTCGGGTTCGTCTTCGCGGGCGCGCTGGTCGGCGCCCTCGCCGGCCGCGGCGGAGACCGGACGCCGGTGCGCACCGCGGGCACCATGGTGCTCGGCAACGTCGTGATCTACGCGTTCGGCGTGCCGTGGCTGATGGCGTCGACCGGGTTCGACCTGTCGACGGCGTTCGCCAAGGGCGTCACGCCGTTCCTCGTCGGCGACGCGATCAAGATCGTCGTGGCGGCGGGCCTGCTGCCGCTCACCTGGAAGCTCGTCTCGGGTCGCGAACAGGACTGACGCCCTCGGTGGTCCGGCGCGAACGGCCCGTTCGCGACGGATCACCGATCCTGTCGGTCCCGGCGGCTAATGTGTGTCGCTGTGCCCGCCCGAACTGATTTCCCCGGCGTCCTCGAACTCCTCACCCACGCGGTGGAGTCCGTCGGCGGTGCCGAACGCCCAGGGCAGGTCGAAATGGCCGACGCCGTCGGGCGCGCTATCCGCACCGGCGAGCACCTGGCCGTGCAGGCGGGCACCGGCACCGGCAAGTCGCTGGCCTACCTGGTGCCCGCGATCCGCCACGCCGTCCAGAAGGAAGCCACGGTCGTCGTCTCGACGGCGACCATCGCGTTGCAGCGCCAGCTGGTCGACCGCGACCTCCCGCGCCTGGCGAAGGCGCTGAAGAAGCCGCTGGGCCGCGAACCGACCTTCGCGATCCTCAAGGGCCGCCGCAACTACATGTGCCTGCACCGGCTGGATTCCGGCGCGCCGGACGAGCCGGAGGACGCCCAGCTCTTCGACCCGTTCGCGGTGTCGCGGCTGGGCAAGGAGGTCACGCGGCTGCGGGAGTGGGCGTCGGACACCGAAACCGGCGACCGCGACGAGCTCGTCCCCGGCGTCACCGACCAGGCGTGGCGCCAGGTTTCCGTGACGGCGAAGGAATGTCTCGGCGCTTCGCGCTGCCCGATCGGCACGGACTGCTTCGCCGAGAAGGCCCGCGCCGAGGCGGGCCGCGCCGACGTCATCGTGACCAACCACGCGCTGCTGGCGATCGACGCGCTGCAGGGCTACCAGGTGCTGCCGGACCACGACGTGGTGATCATCGACGAGGCCCATGACCTGGTCGATCGGGTCACGTCGGTCGCCACCGGCGAGCTGACCAGCGCGATGTGCGCGTCGGCCGCGCGCCGCTGCGGCAAGCTCATCGACGCCGACGTCGCCGACCGCCTGCTGGAAGCCGGTGACGGGCTGGCGCTGATCGTGGACGACCTGCCCGCGGGCCGGATGGACGAGCTGCCACGGCCACTCCAGGGCGCGATCCCGGCGATCCGCGACGCCGCGCACGCGTGCATCACCTCGCTCGGCTCCGACCGCAAGGAGGACGTCGAGGAGGCGACGGCGCGCAAGCTGGCGCGGTCGCTGCTCGACGAGGTGCACGACACCGCGGTCCGGCTCCTGGAGGCGTTCGACGACGACCAGGCGCACCAGCGCGACGTCGTCTGGCTCTCCGGCGACAAGTTCTCGTCGAACCCGCGCCCGCCGGCGCTGAAGGTCGCGCCGCTCGGCGTCGCCGGCCTGCTGCGCGAGCGCGTGTTCAACCAGCACACGACGATCCTGACCTCGGCGACGCTCACCCTCGGCGGCACGTTCGACACCATGGCGCGCCAGTGGGGTCTCCCGCCGGCCGCGGCCCGCGTCGAGCAGGCGCCTGGTGCCGCGACGGAGAAGGAAGCGCCGTCGGACGTCGATGCCGGCCCCAAGTGGACCGGGCTGGACGTCGGCTCACCGTTCGACCACAAGCGCAACGGCATCCTCTACCTGGCCAAGCACCTGCCGCCACCGGGCCGCGACGGCCTCGCGTCGTCCACAATGGACGAGCTGGCCGAGCTGATCGAGGCCGCGGGCGGACGCACGCTGGGGCTGTTCTCGTCGATGCGGGCGGCCAAGCAGGCCACCGAGGCGATGCGCGAGCGGCTCGACTTCCCGATCCTCTGCCAGGGCGAGGATTCGACGTCACTGCTGGTCCAGAAGTTCTCCGAAGACGTCCGCACCTGCCTGTTCGGCACGCTGTCCCTGTGGCAGGGCGTGGACGTGCCGGGGCCGTCGCTGCAGCTCGTGGTCGTCGACCGGATCCCGTTCCCGCGCCCGGACGACCCGGTGTCCTCGGCCCGCCAGCGCGCGGTGGAAGCCCGCGGCGGCAACGGCTTCCTCACCGTGGCGGCCACGCACGCGGCGCTGCTGCTCGCGCAGGGCACCGGCCGGCTGCACCGTTCGGTCACCGACCGAGGGGTGGTCGCGGTGCTGGATTCGCGGCTGGCGAACGCCCGCTACGGCGGATTCCTCCGTGCTTCGCTGCCCCCGTTCTGGCCGACGATGGACCCGAAGGTGGTGCGCGAAGCATTGCGCCGGCTCGACGCAGCCGCGCCCGCGTGACGCGGTCCACGGCACCGACCGGTACGGTGAAGCAACCGAAGCAATAAAGGGAGCACCGGTTGACCCAGGATTCGTCCAGCGCACAGTCCCGGACCGTCAGTGTCGACGACACCGGCGTGCGGCGGCGCCTCGCGGACGGCAGCGAAGAAGCTGTCACGTGGGCCGGCCTGTCGTCGGTGATGGTCCGGGTGATCCCCGACGGCCCGTGGAACGAAGACGTGTTCTTCATGCTGGTCGGCACCGACGGCAAGGGCACCGCGGTCCCGAGCGGCGACCCGGCGGCCGACGCGCTCATCGAGCGCCTGCAGGCCCTGCCCGGCTTCGACAACGAGAAGTTCATCGAAGCCATGACGACCGACGCCGACCAGGCGTACGTCGTCTGGGAATCCGCCCAGAACTAGGCCCGCGGGAAGCTCTCCGTCACCGGGATGCCCTTCTTGAGCGTCCGGCTCACCGTGCACAGCCGCTCGATCGCGCGGTCGACGGCGCCGGCCAGCGCCTCCCGCTCCTCCGCCGCCAATGTCGACACGTCGACGTCGAACGCGACGTGCACGGCGTCCAGTTCCGAGGCCCCTTCACGCCGGTCGGCGCCGACGGTCACGCGGAACTTCGAGTCCTCGCCGACCCGCCGGGTGATCAGCTGTTCGGCGGTCACCGCGCTGCAGCCCGCGGCCGCGATCTGCAGCAGTTCGGCGGGCGAGAACGCCCCTTCGGCGCCCGCCCGGCCGAGCCGGACCTCCGCACCCCGGTCGTTGCGCCCCACGAACGCGTGCTGCCCGTCGCGCTGAACTTCGAGTCCCATGTCCGCTCCAACCGGCTCAGGGAGCGCCTTGTTCCGGCTCCCACTGGGCAAGAACCGTGATCGTGCCCGGGTCCACTTCGGTGAACCCCGCGTCCCGCACGGCGATGACGCGGTCGCGCCGCCACGCGCCCTCCGGGTCGTCGCCGGGGTGCAGTTCCTTCCACTGCACGGGGCTCGCGGTGCGCACGGCGGTCCGGTAGCCCCGCGCGGCCCAGCCGGCCAGCGCGACGTCGTCCAGCAGCGCGGCGAGGATCATCGTCGCGTGGCCGACCTGCGCGGACGCCTTGCCGACGGTCATCGGCACGTGCGGGTTGAGCAGCAGCAGCGGCACGCCGTCCGGGATCGGGCCGGGCTCGTCGGGCGGCAGTTCGCTGCCCGAGATCTGCAGCCGCGCCACGTCCTTGGGCGTCTCGGTGACCAGACCCGGGACCAACGCCCGTGCCTCGGCGCCGTCGACCTCGACGGTGATGCCCGGCAGCTCCTGGACGGCCGCCCAGTGCGCGCCGCGCGCCCGCCGTGCGACCTTCCGGATCCGGTTGTCGAGCCACGCGTGCATCGGCTCGGCCCACTCGCCGCCGGGCTCGGCGCGCTCGTCGAGGCACACGGCCAGCGCGGCCGCCGCGGCAGCCTCCAGCAACGGCGTGCGGCCCGGCGGCTCGGCCCGTTCGATGCGCAGGATGACCGGCATCGCGCGGACTTCCTCCGGGAGCTCGTCGGAGGTGTCCGACGTGTCTTCGGCCGGGAGCCCCAGCCAAAAGGCGTAGCGGGCGCCCAGGGGGTCGAGAACGTTGCTCACGGGCGCATCAGCTCGAGCCCGTCGGCGGCGTCGGCCGCTTCGACCTCGCCGCGGGTCAGCCCGAGGACGAACAGCACGGCGTCGAGGTAGGGGTGCGACAGCGCGGTGTCGGCCACCTCGCGCAGCGCGGGCTTGGCGTTGAACGCGACGCCCATGCCCGCCGCCGAAAGCATGTCGATGTCGTTGGCGCCGTCCCCGACCGCGACGCACTGCTCCAGCGGGATGTCGTACTCGCCCGCGACGCGGCGAAGCACCTTCGCCTTGCCGGCCCGGTCGACGACGTCGCCGATGACCTTCCCGGTGAGCTTGCCGTCCACGATCTCCAGGTCGTTCGCCGCCGCGAAGTCGAGGCCGAGTTCCGCCACCAGACCGCCGATGACCTGCGTGAACCCGCCGGACACCACCCCGGTCTTGAACCCCATCCGCTTGAGCGTGCGGATCGTCGTGCGCGCGCCGGGGGTCAGCTCGATGGACGCGGCGACCTCGTCGATCGCCGTGGCGGGGAGGCCTTCCAGCAGCGCGACCCGCCGTTCGAGGGACTCGCTGAAGTTGAGTTCGCCGCGCATGGCCGCTTCGGTGATCTCGCGGATCTCCGGCTCGACCCCGGCGTGCGCGCCCAGCATCTCGATGACCTCGCCCTGGATGAGGGTCGAGTCGACGTCGAAGACGACCAGCCGCTTCGCCCGGCGCGTGATCCCGGCCCGCTCCACGGCGATGTCGACCCCGGCCTCGACGGCGGCGTCGGCGAGCTCCGAACGCAGCTCGGTGTCGGCTTCGGGGGTGTCCTGGTCGACCGAGACGTACAGCTCCAGCCCGGTCACGGGGTAGTCGGCGACGCTGCGGATCGCGTCGATGTTGGCCCCGAGCGACGCCAGCCGGCGCGCGACCTCGGAGAAGCCCCGCGCGGTGACCGGACGTCCGAGCACCACTAGCACGTGGGTGGAGTCGCGGCGGCCCAGCGCGAACGGGTCCTCCCCGATCGCCGACCCGATCTTGACGTCGACCTGCATGCCGACGGACGCCATCGCCTGCTCGACGTACTCCTGCAGGCCCTCCGGGTCGCGGTACACGCCGGCGAGCACGCCGAGCACGAGCTGCCCGCGGATCACGACCTGCTCGACGTCGAGGACGTCGACGTCGTGCCGCGTCAGCACGGCGAACAGCACGGACGAGACGCCCGGCTTGTCGGGGCCGGTCGTCGTGATCAGGACGGGGGTCTGGGTCACTGGTCATCCCTCGTTCGGCAACGCTGCACAGCCAGTCTGCCGGTCCGGGGTCGGACATAAGTAGAGCGCGTGCCCGGCTTCACAAAAGCCGGGCACGCGCTCACACGATCAGGTACCTACTTGTCGCCCTGCTCGCTCGCGTTGTCCTGGGAGTGGTCTCCCGGGATCACCGCTTCGGTCAGCAGCTGCGACGGCGCCGCGTGGCTGTTGACCCGCTGCTTCCCGAAGAAGCCGATCTCACCCTCGGTGTGGATGCGTTCGATCATGTGCGGGTAGTGCAGCTCGAACGCGGGCCGCTCGGAGCGGATCCGGGGCAGCTCGGTGAAGTTGTGCCGCGGCGGCGGGCAGGACGTCGCCCACTCGAGCGAGTTGCCGTAGCCCCACGGGTCGTCCACCGTGACGATCTCGCCGTACCGGTAGCTCTTGAAGACGTTCCAGATGAACGGCAGCGTCGAGGCACCGAGGATGTACGCGCCGATTGTGGAGATCGTGTTCAGCGTCGTGAAGCCGTCGCTGGTCAGGTAGTCCGCGTACCGACGCGGCATGCCCTCGGCACCCAGCCAGTGCTGGACGAGGAACGTGCCGTGGAAGCCGATGAACGTGGTCCAGAAGTGCCACTTGCCGAGCTTCTCGTCCATCATCCGGCCGGTGATCTTCGGGAACCAGAAGTAGATCCCGGCGAAGGTGGCGAACACGATCGTGCCGTAGAGCACGTAGTGGAAGTGCGCGACGACGAAGTAGCTGTCCGACACGTGGAAGTCGATCGCCGGCGCGGCCAGCAGGATGCCGGTCAGGCCGCCGAAGAGGAACGTGACGATGAAGCCCATCGAGAAGATCATCGGCGTCTCGAAGGACAGCTGGCCCTTCCACATCGTGCCGATCCAGTTGAAGAACTTCACGCCGGTCGGGACCGCGATCAGGAAGGTCATGAAGGAGAAGAACGGCAGCAGCACGGCGCCGGTGGCGTACATGTGGTGCGCCCACACCGCGACCGACAGCGCCGCGATGGCCAGCGTCGCCCAGACCAGGCTCTTGTAGCCGAACATGGGCTTGCGGCTGAACACCGGGAAGATCTCCGACACGATCCCGAAGAACGGTAGCGCGACGATGTAGACCTCGGGATGGCCGAAGAACCAGAACAGGTGCTGCCAGAGGATCACGCCGCCGTTTTCGGGGTCGAACACGTGCGCCCCGAGGTGCCGGTCCGCCAGCAGGCCCATCAGCGCCGCGGTCAGGATCGGGAAGGCGAGCAGGATCAGGATCGACGTCACCAGGATGTTCCAGGTGAAGATCGGCATCCGGTACATCGTCATGCCCGGCGCGCGCAGGCAGACCACGGTGGTGACCATGTTGACCGCGCCGAGGATGGTGCCGAGACCGGAGACCACCAGGCCGGAGATCCACAGGTCCGCGCCGACGCCCGGCGAGTGGATCGCGTCCGACAGCGGGGTGTAGGCGAACCAGCCGAAGTCGGCGGCGCCACCCGGCGTCAGGAAGCCCGACAGCACGATCAGGCCGCCGAAGAGGTACAGCCAGTACGAGAACGCGTTCAACCGCGGGAACGCGACGTCCGGCGAGCCGATCTGCAGCGGCAGGATGAAGTTCGCGAACCCGAAGAGGATCGGGGTGGCGTACAGCAGCAGCATCACCGTGCCGTGCATGGTGAACAGCTGGTTGTACTGCTCCTGCGAAAGGAACTGCTGCCCGGGCCGCGCCAGCTCGGTGCGGATCAGCATGGCCATCGCGCCGCCCGCCATGAAGAAGGCGAACGACGTGACCAGGTACATGATCCCGATCTGCTTGTGGTCCGTCGTGCGGAACAACCGCAGCAGGTACGAACCCTTGACCGACTCGCGCGCGGGGTACGGGCGCGTCGCGATCGGCTTGGGGGCTACGGCCGTCACTCCTGCCTCCAACACTGAAACCTTGTGGTGGTCATCGTCCGGCCGCCGGGGCTCGGGAACACCCGGTCCGGCGGCTTAGGGGGATCGTAGCCCTCGCTACCGACAGTCGCGCGCACCGGCTGGCAAGATCGGGCCGTGGCCGACGAACACACGCGGAACGCGGTCCGCGCGGCACTGGCCGTGACCGCCCGGCTGGGCCTGCCCGAGCACGTCCCGGAAGTGCTCCACGAGCGCTCGAACGTGCTGGTGAGACTGGGTCCGGTGGTGGCGAGGGTGCCGGCCACGACGGCGCTCGCGCGGCCGGAGCCGTCGGCCTGGCTGGCCCGGGACGTCGCGGTCTCGCGGTTCCTCACCGAGTGTGGTGTGCGCGTCGTCTCACCGACCACGGATCCCCCGGCCGGACCCCATTTCGCGGCCGGGCTGCCGGTCACGCTCTGGCACCACACCCCGCACGATCCGGGCCACCGGTACGCACCGGACACGGTCGCGGGTTCCCTCGCCGAGGTGCACGCGGCGTTGCGCGGGTTCCCCGGCGAACTGCCCCGCCGCGGGCCGCTCGACGACCTGGAGCGCATCCTCGCCCGCCACGGTGACGCGATGGACGGCGCGGCGCCCCGGCTGACCGCCGAAGCCGCGCGGATCGCGGCCGAGCTGCCCGAATCCGGCGGCCGCCCGCTGCACGGCGACGCGCACCCCGGCAACCTGATCGCGACGCCCGGCGGCCCCTGCTGGCTGGACTTCGAGGACACCTGGCGCGGACCGCTGGCCTGGGACCTCGCCATCCTGGCCCGGCAGGGCGGTCCCGAGTACCTGGCCGCGTACCCCGGCTCGGTCCCCGAATCGGAACTCGGTGTGTGCACGCGGTTGCGGGAGCTGTTCGCCGTCGCGTGGCGCTACGTCATCGCCAAGCGGTTCCCGCACCGGCTCCCCGAAGCCCGCACCGCGCTGGCCGCCTACTTCTCGTGAGTCGCCGGGTACCAGGACAGGATCGCCTCGACGACGCCCGCGGGGTCTTCCAGCGGCGTCAGGTGCCCGGCTTCCGGCAGCACGACGAGCGTCGCGCCGTCCACGGCTTCGGCCATCTCGCTCGCGGCCTCGACCGGGGTGATCGGGTCCTCCTCGCCCACGATGACCAGCGTCGGAACCCCCGATTCCCGCAGCAGCTCCAGGGAATCGGGCCGGGTCCGCAGCGCCAGCACCGTCCACGAGATGCCCGCGGGCGGCTGGGACTCGATGATCTCGCGGACGGTCTCGACCAGCTCGGGCCGCCGCGTCCGGGTCGATTCCGCCAGCAGGTTCGGCAGGTTGGCCTCGGCCAGCCAGGTGCCGGTGCCTTCGCGTCCGACGCGCTCGGCGACGTCGAGCCGGCTCTGCGCGGCCTCGGGCGTGTCGGGCGCCGCCTTGGTGTCGACGAGCACGAGCCCGCCGACCCGGTCCGGCGCCAGCCGCAGCACGGCCATCGCGAGGTAGCCGCCCATCGAGCAGCCGCCGAGCACGACGCGGTCCAGCTCCAGCCGGTCGAGCAGGGCGACGACGTCCCGCGCGGCGTCTTCGAGGCTCGGCTCGCGATCGGACTCCGGCAGCGGCGAGCGACCGAGCCCGCGCTGGTCCGGGGTGATCACCCGAAGGTGTGAAGCGAGGGGCTCGCGCACCGCGTTCCACATGCGGGCGTCCAGGGGAAAGGCGTGGAGGAGGACCAGCGGCAGTTCGGTCATGCGAGCCATTTTGTCGGACCCCCGCGCTAGCTTCGCCGCTGTGTTCACCGACATCGAAACCGACCGGCTGCTGCTGCGTCCGCTCCACGAGGCGGACCGGCAGGCGATGGTCGACATCCACACCGACCCGCGCACCAACCGCTTCAACCCGGATCCGCCCGACGTCCCGCGCGCGTCGGCGATGTTCTCGGACTGGCTGGCGCACTGGGCCGGCCACGGCTTCGGCTACCCCGCGGTCCTCGAACGCGGCGGCACCGAGGTGCTCGGCATGTGCGGCGTCCGCATGCGGGAGTTCCACGGCGAGAAGGTGCTGAACCTCGGCTACCGCTTCCGGCCGTCGGCGTGGGGGAAGGGGTACGCGGTCGAGGCCGGGCAGGCGGTCCTCGAGTGGTGCGCCCGCGAGCTCCCGTCCGTGCCGGTGCTGGCGAGCGTGAGCATCGCGAACAAGCCGTCGCTGCGGGTGGCCGAGCGCCTCGGCTTCACGGAGTACACGGAGGAGATGTACGACGGCGCGATGTCGCGGCACTACCGGCGCTGAGCCGGCTTGGTGTTTGACAACTCCAGAGTGAAAGGGTCACCGGCGCCGGGTCGGCCGCCGCCGGGCCCGCGCGTCCCAGCACGCCCGGTGCCAGTGCCGCCGGTCGGCGACGGACCCGGTCTCGTCGGCGGGCCAGACCACGACGTGCGGCGTCCCGGGCCGGATCTCGTGGTCACAGCCGGGACAGCGGTAGAACTTGGTGGCCTGTGCCCCGGGCACGCTCCGCACGAGCCACTCCCCGTCGGCCCCGGCCTCCGACCGAGCCCACCCGGTAGCGGCACCGAGCTCCCGTTCGGGCGGCGGCCCACCGTCCGAGCGGCGGCCGGGACGGTTGCGTCGAGGCACGAACCCACGGTAACGGCCAAGGGTCCAGCCACCCGCCCCCGGCCCACACGGCTCCCGAACCACCCGCCGGTCGGCGCCCGGGTCCGCATCCGCGGCCATGGGGACCCAATCCGGTGTGCGCCCCACCCAACGGCTTCCGTCCGCGCGCGCCCGGCCCGAGAGATCTCACCGCACGCTCCCCTCACGGCCGAACCACTCCCGCCCGCGCGATCGCGGTCCGCACGGCAGCCCGCCCGCGCCACCCCTGTCCGCACAGCAGCCCCGCCCGCGCAAATCCCGGTCCGCGTGGCAGCCCCGCCCGCGCGACCTCAAACCCGGCCCGCAGCGAACCGGCCTGCACAGCGGCCAACGGCCCCGATCCGCGCACACCCAGTCCGCGAGATCTCACGGCACGCTCCCCTCACGCCCGAGCCACTCCCGCCCGCGCAACCCCGGCCGGCACGCAGGCGACCTCAAGCCGCCCGCTCCACCACCCCGTCACCAACCCCCAGCCGCCGCACGATCCCCTCGTGGCCGAGCTCCTCCCAACCCAGCCGCCCCAACGTCCGCCCGGTCCGCCGGAAGTCCTCCCCGCCCAGCACGGACATGATCGTGATCGCGGCATCCACCACCGGCGTCGCCACCCCGGCGCACCGCGCGAGCGCCTGCAGCGGCACCAGCGTCGACCGGATGTCCTCGGTCAGGAACCGGTGATCGAGACTCGTCGGCGCGGCGATCGTCCGGTACGGCTCCACGGTCCGAAGCGCGTCCAGCAACGTCGTGGCCGCGCAGCCGTAGTACCGGTCGAGCACCTCGGTCATCGGCAGCAGCCGAGCGCCGTAAGCCCGCGCGACCAGCGCGAACTCGGCCTCGGTCCGCTCCAGCAACGCGATCGTGCGCGCCGAGACGCCGTCGACGTAGAAGAGCAGTTCCTCGGCGCGGTCGATGGTCCCGAGGTTGGCGAGCGCGATCGGCACGTGCGCGACCGCGCCGAAGTCGTGCAGCCCGCGTTCGACCGGGTTGCGCGCGATCTCCAGCATCGGGAACCACTCGCGCAGCAGCCCCGCCTGCCGGGCGACGGCGGCCGGGGAACTGCCGGAGATCAGGTTCCAGCCCTTGGCGCCCAGCACGGTCACTCCCTCGGTCCCGGCCGGCCGGCCGGCGAAGAGCGCGTCGGTCTCGACGACGTCGACCTCCGGCGCCCCGGCGGCGGCGAGCGCGTGCGCGAACTCGACGCTCCCGCAGAGCTTGCTGGAGAACAGCACCACGACCTGTCCCGCGCTCAGGTGCGGCGCGAGGCGGGCGGCGACCTCCGGGTAGGCGGTGGTCACGGTGGCGACCAGCACGACGGCGCGCCCGCCCAGCCCGGCGGGGTCCGAGGTCACCTCCCGCAGCGGAAACCGGCCCTCGAGCGCGCCGCGCGCGACGATCTCCCGCCGGCGCGCGATCCCCGCCACGGCAGCGAGATCCCGCGTGTACAGGTGCACCGGCAGCCCCCGCGCGGCCAGGTGGGCGGCCACGGCCCGTCCCTCGCCGCCCGCCCCGACGACCCCGATCCCGTCCAGCACGCTCATTCCGCCCACTCCCGTCAGTCCGGTACGCAGTGGACAGGTCGGCACCGGAAGGGGGAAAGTTCCCGCCCGCGCACGTTCCCGGAAACCGGGCGCCGCTCAGCCCTGGGCGAGGGCGAACGGAACCAGCTGCTCGGCGGTGGTCAGCGACCCGTGCTGCCCGATCAGCGACGTCTCGACGGCCTCCGCGAGCCCGCGCACCATCCCGAACCGGTCCCGGGCCGCGGCGACGACGTCGCCGATGCGGGGCAGCACCCGGTCGCTGACCGTGTGCCCGAACCAGCCCTCGGCGACGGCCTCCTCCCGCGAGCGCACCCAAGCCCGCTCGCCGAGCACCGCCCGCCAGGCCGCGAGGACGTCCGCGGCCGCGCCCGGCTCGGTGTAGACGTGCCGGGCCCGCACCTCGCCCCCGAACGTCCGGACACCCGCCAGCAGCTCCGGGACGTCTTCGAGGTCGAGCCGGTCGTCGACGGTCACCATCCCGTGGTCGGCCACGACGGCGAGCAGCGCACCGGCCGGCAGACCCTCCACAATGGACTCGACGAGCCGGTCGACCTGCCGCAGCTGCATCCGCCAGGCCGCCGAGCCGGGCCCGTAGACGTGGCCGAGCAGGTCGAGTTCGCTGTGGTAGGCGTAGCAGAACGCGCGCCCGCCGAGCACGTCCACCGTCCGCGCGGCGAGGTCGCCCAGCGCGTGCACCCCGGCGTAGCGCGCCCCGCTCTGGGTGGCCAGGGTCAGCGCCGTGCCGGCGAACTTCCCGGCCGACACGACCGCGGCGTCGATCCCGGCCGCGGCGGCCCGCTCGAACGTCGTCTGCAGCGGCTGCACGTCGCGGGGCGGGAGGGCGCCGCGCAGGTCGCCACCGTCCTCGTGGCTGCACCAGCGCAACGCGTTGAGCACACCGGTACCCGGCATTTCGAAGGTGTAGCCGACCATGCCGTGTTCGCCCGACGCGAGCCCGGTGCCGATCGCGGCCACGCCGGCGGCCGTCGTCGAGGGGAAGCCCACGCGCAGGGACTCGCGGGCGAGTTCGGCCAGCACCGGGGCGTCCTCGGCGTGCTCGGCGAGCAGTTCCCAGCCGAGCCCGTCGACGAGCAGCACGGCGGCGCTGCGTGCCTCCGGCAGCGCCAGGGTGTTCCCGCAGCCGGGCACCCCCAGCGCGGCGAGCAGGGACGGGACGACCTGGCCGAGGTGCGGGACGTCGGCGAGCGAAGGCGGCTGCACGAGCCCAGCTTCCCACCGATGACCGCGTGCGGCGGTCCGGCTTCCCTCCGCCCGGCCCTCCGGCGATAATCGCGGCATGCCGACCTACGCCTACCGCTGCCGCGAGTGCACCGAGACGTTCGAGCTCCTGCGCCCGATGAGCGAATCCGGTGCGCCGGCGCCCTGCCCGGAGGGGCACTCCGACACCGTCAAGCTGCTGACCACGGTCGCCCTCACCGGGGCCGCGAGCGGTCCCGCGGCCCCGGCCGGCGGTGGCGGCTGCTGTGGTGGCGGCTGCTGCGGCTAGAGCGCCTTCAGCGCCTGCTCCAGGTCGGCCCACAGGTCCTCGACGTCCTCGAGGCCGACGGACATCCGGATCAGCTGGTCGGACACCCCGGCGCCGCGGCGGTCGTCCTCGTCGACGATCCGGTGGCTGATCGAGCCGGGGTGCTGGATCAACGTGTCGACGCTGCCGAGGCTGACGGCCGGCGTGATCAGCCGGACCGCCCCGATCAGGGCGTGCGGGTCGCCGTCGACCTCGAACGCCACCAGCGGCCCGCCGATCCGCGGGTAGTGGACGGCGGTCACGGCCGGGTGCTCGTCGAGCCGTGAGGCCAGTATCGCGGCGGTCGCCGAGGCGGCGTTGACGCGCAGCGGCAGCGTGGAAAGCCCGCGCAGCAACAGGTATCCGGCGAGCGGGTGCAGCACGCCGCCGGTGGCGAAGCGGATCTGCCGCAGGCGCGCGGCTTCTTCGGCGTCGCACGCGACGATCCCGCCCATCACGTCGCCGTGGCCGCCGAGGAACTTCGTCGCGCTGTGCAGCACCATCCGGGCGCCGTGGCGGCCGGGGCGCTGCAGCACGGGCGTGGCGAAGGTGTTGTCCACGGCCAGCGGCACGTCCCCGCAGGCCGCCGCCAGCTCGGCGAGGTCCACCTCGGCCAGCGTCGGGTTCGCGGGCGTTTCGACGAACACCAGCCCGGTGTCGGGCCGGATCGCGGCCGCGACGGCGTCGGGCGCGGCCCAGGTGACCTCGGTGCCGAGCAGCCCGGACTCGAGCAGGTGGTCACTGCAGCCGTACAGCGGGCGCACGGCGACGACGTGCCGCTTCCCCTGCGCCACCGCGGAAAGCAGGCAGGCCGAGACCGCGGCCATCCCGCTGGCGAACGCGACGCCGTGGTCGAAGCCTTCGAGTTCGGCGAGCGCCCGCTCGAACCGTTCGACAGTCGGGTTGCCCACCCGGCCGTAGATCGGCGGGCCGTCGAGCTCGCCACCCGCGGCGAAGTCGTCGATCCGGGCGGCTTCGGCGGCGCTGTCGCGGGACGGGTAGGTCGTGGACAGGTCGAGCGGAGCGGCGTGCACGCCCAGGTCCGTGAGATCGTCACGGCCGGCGTGGACGGCTCGGGTTCGCAGCGCGGAAGTCATGCGAGCATGCTCGATCTTTCCCCGGATCGAGGGCAACACTCTCGGATATGATTCGCCGATGTCCGCTTCCGTCGAACTGAGTCCGGTGGACCTCGAAATTCTGCGCCTGCTGCAGAACGATGCCCGGATCACGAACAAGGACCTGGCGGCCGCTGTCGGCATCGCGCCCTCGACGTGCCTCGACCGCGTGGCCCGGCTGCGCGACACGGGCGTGATCACCGGCCAGCACGCCTCGGTCGACGCGGCCAAGCTGGGCCGCCCGCTGGAGGCCTTCCTGTTCGTCCAGGTCCGCCCGCACCGGCGGCCGCTGGTCGACCCGTTCATCGAGCACCTGCTGTCCCTGCCCGAGGTGCGCGCGGTCTACCACCTGACCGGCCCGGACGACTTCCTCGCGCACGTGGCCACCAACTCGGCTGGCGAGCTGCAACGCCTGGTGCTCGACGAGCTGACCGCGCGGGACGAGGTGGCCCGCGTCCACACGAACCTGGTGTTCCAGCACTGGAGCGGCGGCCCGCTCCTGCCGCCGGGCTCCTGACGTCAGAGGTTCTCGAGCCAGCGGCGCGTCTCGCGCGGGGACGTGTGCCGGACGACGACCGGACCCGGCGACTCCTCGGCCCAGGCCCGGATCCGCGCCCGCTTCGTCGCGAACGACGTGAAGTGCCACCGGATGATCGAGTCCGCCGAGAACATCTGCCGGAACGACTCGACGTTGCCGTTGCAGATCCGCTCGCGGGTCACGGAGCGCCACAACGTCCGGCGCACCAGCCGGCCCAGCGAAAGCCAGCGCGGGTAGTCGAGCCCGACCACGAGCTGGGTACGCGCGAGCACGACGTCGCGCCACTTCCCGTAGGCGGCGTCGAGGACCCACCGCTCCCCCGCGCAGACCTCGGCGATGCGGCGGCGCTGCTCCTCGTCCGGCACCGGCACCCAGCCCGGCTGCCAGCTCAGGTCGTCCGCCGATACGTAGGGCAGGCCGGTGCGCTCGGCGATGCGGGCGGCGAGCGTCGACTTGCCC
Source organism: Amycolatopsis sp. SID8362 (assembly GCF_010550475.1). NCBI lineage: Bacteria > Bacillati > Actinomycetota > Actinomycetes > Pseudonocardiales > Pseudonocardiaceae > Amycolatopsis > Amycolatopsis sp. SID8362. Next base: position 4,513 of record NZ_JAAGNB010000396.1, on the reverse strand, counting down.
GAGCCGGTCACGCCGTAGACGACGACGCGCTCAGGCACCGGGGTCACGGGCGGGCTCCTGCGGGCCGCGGTAGGGCAGGGTCTGGCTGTAGACGACGTTCGTGGTCGTGCTGCCGAACTGGGCGAGCTCGTCCATAGTGTGCTCGAGGTGGGCCATCGAGGCGGCGGCGACCTTGAGCGTGTAGCAGTCGTCGCCGGTGGTGCGCAGGCATTCGAGGATCTCGAGGCGCTCGGCGAGCAGCTTGTGCAGTGCCTCGTGCCGGCTGCCCGGGTACTTGAGCCGGACGACGGCGAGCACCGCGTAACCGACCTTGCCGAGGTCGACCTGCGCGCGGTAGCCGGTGATCACGCCGGTGGCCTCGAGCCGGCGGAGCCGTTCGGTCGTCGCGGACGCGCTGAGGTTGACCCGGCGGCCCAGCTCGGTGAGCGGCAGCCGGGCGTCGCGCTGGAGCTCGACGAGGATGGCCCAGTCCGTCTGGTCGAGACTCTCGGTCATTCGCCGAATGTACCGCGAGATCCACGGCCCGAGCCGGTCAACGCCGTGATTGTTCCCTTCCGATCAGGGCTGGAGCGCCGATAGCCTTTCCCGGTGAAGATCGGCGTGAACGTCCCCAACTTCGGCCCCGGCACGGACCCGGGCGTCCTGCGCGCGTGGGCGCGGACGGTGGAAGGCCTGGGCTACGACCTGCTGATGGTGTCCGACCACGTCGCCATCACGCCGGACGTCGCCGGCCAGTACCCGGCGCCGTTCTACGAGCCGTTCACGACGCTGTCGTGGCTGGCCGGGGTCACCGAGCGGGTGCGGCTCGGCACCACCGTGCTGGTCGTGCCGTACCGGCATCCCCTGCTGGTGGCGCGGATGGCGGCGAACCTCGACGCGCTGAGCGGCGGCAGGCTGGTGCTCGGCGCCGGCATCGGCTGGGCGAAGCAGGAATTCGACGCGCTGGGCGTGGCGTTCGAGCGGCGGGGGAAGCTCACGACCGAGTACCTCCGGACGATCCGCGCGGCGTGGGCGGATCACGACGACTACCGCGCGGGCCCGATCCCGCTCTGGCTGGGCGGCCACAGCGACGCCGGCCTGCGCCGGGCGATCGAGCTCGGCGACGCGTGGCACCCGCTGCGGCTGACCATGGACGGCTTCCGGGAAGGCCTGTCCCGCCTGGAAAAGCTGGCCGTCGACCGGCCGGTCCCCGCCTTCGCGCCGCGGATCCTGTTGCGGGTGACGGGATCGCCGGTGACCGGGCCGGACCGGCGGGCCGGCGAAGGCACCCTCGACCAGGTCCTCGACGACCTGGCGCAGCTGCGGGCACTGGGCGCGGAGACCGTCGTGCTCGACCCGTTCGACGCGGACCCGGCCGAAACCCGCCACCCCGAAGTGGCGTGGCGAGACCTCGCGGCGATCGCCGCGTCCTGGAAGGAGAACCGGTGAAGGACACCGAAGAAGCCCTGCTGCGGCGGGCGATCGAGCTCGCCCGCGAAGCGCGCGAGGAACACGGCAACCCGCCGTTCGGCTCCCTGCTGGCCGACGCCGACGGCAAGATCATCGCCGAAGACCGCAACACGTCGTTGACCGACAACGACATCACGGCCCACCCGGAGCTGAAGCTGGCCCGCTGGGCAGCGCAGCACCTCGACCCGGAAGCGGCGGCGGCGACGACGATGTTCACCAGCACCCAGCCCTGCGGCATGTGCACGGGCGCGATCGAGCGCTCCGGGCTGGGCCGCGTCGTCTACGCGCTTTCGACCGAGCAGTTCCTCACCCTGCGCCCGCCGGTGAAGTGGGGCTACGAACTCGACGGCCCCGCCCTGTTCGACGAGGCCCGCGTGCCGGTCGAGGGGTACTACACGTGACGAGCTACGAGGTCCGCCCGGTGGCCCACGTGGAGTCGCCCCTGACCCACCGCGGCACGGCCCCGAAACAAGGCGACGAGGGCGCCCCACCGGCCCGAGTGGTCTTCGCCCCCGAATTCCACGCGGCGGCAGCTGACCTGCGACCGGGCGACCGCCTGGTCCTGCTCACCTGGCTGCACGAAGCCGACCGGCAGGTCCAGGCAGTCCACCCCCGCGGCGACGCGGCCCGGCCCAGCACCGGGGTGTTCTCGACCCGCTCCCCGGACCGCCCGAACCCGATCGGCCTCCACACGGTCACCGTGACCGCGGCCGAGCCGGGCGCGCTGACGGTGACCGGCCTGGAGGCGATCGACGGCACCCCGATCCTGGACGTCAAGCCGGTCCTGGGCGAGGTGGCCGGACGCTGATCAGTAGGTCTTGAAGCCCTTCCCGGTCTTCCGCCCCAGCCGCCCGGCCGTCACGAGGTGCTCCAGCAGCGGCGCCGGCGCGAAGCCCTCCTCGCGGAACTCGTTGTACAACGTCCGCTGAATCGCCAGGGAAACGTCCAGCCCGACGACGTCCAGCAGCTCGAACGGGCCCATCGGCAGGCCACACCCGACCTTCATGGCCGTGTCGATGTCGTCCGCCTCCGCGTAGTGGGCTTCCAGCATCTTCACCGCGTCGTTGAGGTACGGGAACAGCAGCGCGTTGACGATGAAGCCGGCCCGGTCGCCGCAGTGGACGGCGTGCTTGCCGACCGCCGCGCAGACCGCGCTCGCCGTCGAGACCACGTCCGGGGCGGTCGCGATCGTCGACACCACCTCGACGAGCTTCATCACCGGCGCCGGGTTGAAGAAGTGGAGACCGACCACATCGGACGGCCGGGACGTCGCCGCCGCGCACTCGATCACCGGCAGCGAGGACGTCGTCGTGGCGAGCACCGCGCCGGGGCGGACGACCTCGTCCAGTGCCGAGAACACCGCCTGCTTCACGGAAAGCTCCTCGGCGACCGCCTCCACGACCAGGTCGACGTCGGCGAGCGCCTCGAAGTCCGTCACCGGGGTGATCCGGGCCAGCGCCGCCGAAGCGTCCTCTTCGGACAGCTTGCCGCGGACCACGGCCTTGTCGAGCGACTTCTTCACCTTCGCCACGGACGCCTGGGCCTTCTCCAGGCTCCGCGCGCGCAGCACCACGTCGAGGCCGCGCTTCGCGAACACCTCCGCGATGCCCGTGGCCATCGTCCCGGTGCCGACCACGCCGACCCGCGACACCGGCCGAGGCGGCGTAGCGTCCACAGTGGACGCGACGTCGGAAGCGACCACGTTCGGCGAGTCCGGGGCGTCGTAGGTGTAGAAGCCGCGGCCGGTCTTGCGGCCGAGCAGCCCGGCGGTGATCATCTGCTTGAGCAGCGGCGCCGGCGCGTGCAGCCGGTTGCGGGACTGGTGGTACATCGTGTCGAGGATTTCGTTCGCGGTGTCCAGCCCGATCAGGTCGAGCAGCGCGAGCGGGCCCATCGGGTAGCCGCAGCCGAAGCGCATCGCGGCGTCGAGGTCTTCGCGGGTGGCGTAGCGCTGCTCGTACATCCGCACCGCGTGGTTGAGGTAGCCGAACAGCAGCGCGTTCGCGATGAACCCGGCCCGGTCGCCGATCACCACCGGCACCTTGCCGAGCCGCTCGGCGAACTCGACCACCTCGGTGACCACCTCGGGCTCGGTCACCACGGTCTTGACGATCTCGACGAGCTTCTGCACCGGCGCCGGGTTGAAGAAGTGCATGCCGACGACCTTGCCGGGACGCGTGGTGTGCACGCCGATCTCGGTGATCGACAGCGACGACGTGTTGGACGCGAACACGACCTCGGGCCGGGTGATCTTGTCCAGCTCGGTGAAGACGTCGGCCTTCAGCTCGAGGCTCTCCGGGATCGCCTCGATCACCAGGTCCACATCGGACAGATCGGAAAGCGAGGTGCTGTACCGGATCCGGCCGAGGAGCGCGTCGCGGCCGGGCGCGTCCAGCTTACCGCCGGCGAGCGCCCGCTCGGTGGAGTGCCGCAGGTGCCCGCGGCCCCGCGCCACCCCCGCCTCGTCGAGCTCGACCGTGACGACGTCGAGCCCGCTGCGCGCGAGCACTTCGGCGATCCCGGCCCCCATCGTGCCCAGGCCGATCACTCCGACCGTCGAGATGTCCCGCGCCATCGAGGCCTCCAGAGATGTTACTCGCTGGTAATTGCCCCGATACTGCCACGCGGGACCGCGCGAAGCCCAGACGGAATCGAGTCAGTACCGCTCAAGTCACCCGGTCGGCGAACCCGCCTCATTCGCCGAAATTGCCGTCCACCAGCTCTTTCGCCTTCGCCAAGGCCGCCGAAGCCTGCGGGCCCGTCGCCCGCAGGAGGATCCGGTCACCCTGCCGGGCGCCGAGCGACATCAGGGCCAGCACGCTGCGGCCGTCGGCCTCCTGGTCACCGAGCCGGACGGTGACTTCGGCGTCGAACTCGCTGAGCGTGCGCACCAGCACCGCGGCGGGCCGCGCGTGCAGCCCGACGTCGTTGCGCAGCTCCAGCTCGACCTCGGAACCGCCCGCCGTGGGTTCGGCGGGTTCGAGGTCCTCGGGGATCCCGGCCGCCGCGGCGGCCTCGGCCACCGCCTGGCGCCCTTCCCCGGCCTGGGCCGCGACGGCCGCGG
>NZ_JAAGNB010000342.1:0-5836 GCF_010550475.1 Amycolatopsis sp. SID8362 | reverse complement strand
CGCGACGGCCGCGAGCGCGCCGGCCCGCCACCTGCGCATCGCCGGATCAGGCGTTGGACGACAGGGTGGCGGTGAGCGGCAGCGTGAACGTCTGGCTCTTGCAGGCGTCCGAGGCGTTGCCGTTCATGGTCGCGGTCAAGGTGTAGGTGCCTTCGCCGCCGGCCGCGATGGTGCCGGCGGGGTTCGTGACGGCCGCGCTCGTGACGGTCGCGGCGGCACAGCCGTTGACTTCGTTCGACGAACCGGCGCTGATGCTGTTGACCACGACCGGGTAGTCGTTGGGGTTGGTGACCTTCACCGTGAACGTGGTCGAACCACCCGGGTAGAGCGCGGTTCCGGTGCCGGAGGAGGAGATCACCGAGGCGACGTCGGTCTTCGAGGTGACCGAGCCGGTGCCGGCGCCGGTGCTCGTCCAGGCCGCGTAGGCGACGCCGGCGACGACGACGGCTCCGGCGGCACCGAGGACGACCGCGGACCGCTTGCTGATCTTGCGCATGGGTTCTCTCCAGGAATTCGCTGTGTCAGGGGAGGCCCGGGCGGGCCGTCACGAAGAGTGTGCGAATCCGGAGGCGTCCGGCACCTCAGGCGACCGGCCCGACTGCGAAGGTCCGAGGTCCCTTGCGCCGTTCGGCCCAGCGTGTTACGCGCGCGGGATCGAGCCGCGGAAACCTCGTTTCACCGCGAAAAAGTTCTGATGCGGGACCGTGACCTGCGGTGATTCGAGGTTCTGGGATCAACTGCCGGAGGTTGGCGCGGCGGGCGTCCGGTAGCCGCCGGTGGGGTGCGCGGTGCCCTTCCCGGCCCCGCGCGGGGATAACTTTCGGTGACAATTCTCCGTGCGATGAAACGCGCCGGCGGCGAACCCTCCGGTCGGCCCTTGACGCGCCTCCCGGCGCGCCCCGATCATTCCCGTCGCTCACCCCCGGGAGAACGAGGTACCCCGTGAAGAACCGCCTCGCCGTCGTGGTGCTCGCGTGCGCCGCCGCCGCGCTGGTCCCCGCCACCGCCCACGCCGACCCCGCCGACGGAGGCACGTTCTCCGTGCTGAGCTACAACGTCGCCGGGCTGCCCGAAGGCATTTCGAGCGCGCCGACCCCGCGCGAGCCCGCCACGACGGCGATCGGGCAGCGGCTGGGCCCGTACGACGTGGTGCACGTCGAGGAGGACTTCAACTATCACGCCACGCTCTACGCGGCCGACCACCACCCGTACCGCACCCCGACCAGCGGCGGCGCGGGGATCGGCAGCGGCCTGAACACGTTGTCCGCACTGCCGTACGACACCGATGACTTCGAGCGCGTGCGCTGGAACTCGTGCCAGTTCGACTCGGGCGACTGCCTGACGCCCAAGGGATTCACGTTCATGCGGCTGAGGCTCGCCGAGGGCGTGTACGTGGACGCGTACAACGTGCACACCAACGCCGGGACGAACGACGGTGACCAGGCGTCGCGCGCGTCGAACCTGGCGCAGCTGACCGCGTTCATCCGGACCCACTCGGCGGGCAACGCGGTGCTCGTCATGGGCGACACGAATACGCGCTACACCCGCGCGGCGGACACGATCGCCGCGTTCGCCGCGGACAACGGCCTCGCCGACGCCTGGGTGAAGCTCGTCCGCGGCGGGTCCGCACCGGCGCCGGGCAGTCCCGCGCTGGTGTGCGATCCCCAGCACGTCACCGACGACTGCGAAGTCGTGGACAAGGTCCTCTACCGCGGCAGCCCGCTCGTGTCCCTCGACGCGACGGCGTATCACAACGAGCACGCGGGGTTCCTCGACGACGCGGGCCGCATGCTGTCCGACCACGACCCGGTCAGCGTCCGCTTCACCTGGACGCGCAACCCGGAACTGCGCCTGTCGGACCAGTTCGGCGGCCCGCACGGCGACTACTTCACCGACGTGGCCGCGATCCCGGCCGGCGCCCGCGTCCGGACGCTTTCGCTGCGCGCCGGCTCACGGGTGGACCAGCTCGGGGTGACGTTCGAGAACGGCACGGCGCTGGTGCACGGCGGTTCCGGCGGGACGGCGGCCGCGCTGACCCTGGCCGCGGGCGAGTACATCACGACCGCGACGGTGTGCCAGGGCAGCTACCAGGGACACACGCGGATCTTCTCGGCGGCGTTCACGACGAGCACCGGCCGCACCCTGGCGGGCGGCACGGCGACCGCGGACTGCGTGACCCGCACGGCGCCGGCGGGCTGGCAGCTCGCGGGCTTCCATGGGCGCGCAGGCGGCGAGGTCGACAAGATCGGGTTCGCCTACACCCGGCGCTGAGCGGTGCGCCGCGCCGACCAGCCGAGCAGGGCGAGTTCCAGTGCCGCGAACCCGGCCAGCACCACGGTGCCCGGCGCGAAGAGCATCGCCAGCCCGACGAGCAGCACCGGCAGCACCAGGCCCGCGTAGGCCGCGAGGAACAGCGCCGCCAGCACTTCGCCGCGGGTGAGGTCGTCCGCGAGCGCCGCTACCGTCCCGACCGACGCGCGGAAGCCGAGGCCGAACCCGGCGCCCGCCAGCACGCTCGCGGCGAAGAACAGGGGAAGCGAGGCCGCGAACGCCGACGCCGTCAGCAGCACGAGCCCGGTGCCCATCAGCACGTACCCGGACCGCAGCTGCGGGCGCGTGCCGAGGCGCGAGAACGCGATCTGGGCGAGTGCCGCGCTGCCCAGCATGGTGAACGGCGCGAGGCCGGCGAGCAGGCGGGACGGCTCGTGCAGTTCGTGCGCCAGCAGCGCCGGGGCCAGCGCCATGAACAGGCCGCTCAGCGCGAACGCCGCGAACGCGCCGATGGCGGCACCGGCGAACTCGCGCCGCGACGACGGCGGGAGCGAGAGCCGCTGCGGGCGGTAGGCCGGGCGCTCTTCCCGGCGTTCGACCGTCTCCGGCACCAGGCTCACCGCGATCGCTTCGAGCAGCAGCACCACCAGGAACACCGCGAACGGCGTGCTCAGCGGGTGGCCGGCGTACCGCGCGAACACCCCGCCCACGAGCGGGCCGAGTGCCAGGCCGCCGGCGTTCACCACGGTCGCGGTGAGGGCCGGGGCGCGCAGCTCGGACAGGTGCGCGGTGGCCGTCGCGGTGATCACGCCAATGCCCGCGCCGCTGACCAGCCGCGCGACGATCAAGCCGGGGACGTCCGGCCAGAGCAGGAACAGGGCGGCGGAAAGTGCCTCCGCGAGCAGCCCGGCGAGCAGGACGCGGCGGCGGCCGAGCCAGTCGCTGACGTGCCCGGCCAGGTACAGGCTCAGCATCACCCCGGCGGCGTACGCGGCGAAGACCACCGTGACGAGGAAGGGCGGAAAGCCGTCGCGCTGCTGGTAAAGCGCGTACAGCGGGGTCGGCACGGTGGAGAACGCGAGCGCGGTGGCGAACGCGACCGCGACGACGCGGAAACCCAGCCCGTGGCTCACGCGGAGCCGGGCGGGGGAGAGGGTGACGGACATCGGGACCTTCCGGGACGCCAAGGGATCTTCCGTGGTCCACGATGTCCCCGCCGACTCAGCAAGTCCAACGAAAAGTGCTGGTGCCAGTTATCGCTCTGGGCGATAAGTTGGGCCGATGGACACGCGTCAGCTCGAATACTTCGTCGCCGTCGCCGAGGAGCTCAGCTTCACCCGGGCCGCCCAGCGGGTGTTCGCGGTGCAGTCCACCGTGTCCGCCGCCGTGCGGTCCCTCGAAGCCGAACTCGGCACGCGGCTGTTCGACCGGTCCACCCGCCGGGTCGCGCTTTCGGCGGCGGGCACGGCGTTCCTGCCCGAAGCCAAGGCCGCGATCGAGGCGGTCGAACGGGCGCGCGCGACCGTCCAGGAGGCGTCGGAAGGCCTGCGCGGCAGCCTCCGCATCGGCACGCTGACGTCGGTCGGCGGCGTCGACCTGCCCGCGCTGCTCGGCGCGTTCCACCGGCGCTACCCGCTGGTGGACATCCACGTGACGGTGTCGATCACCGGGTCCACCGGGCTGGCCGACGAGGTCCGCCAGGGCCGCCTCGACGTCGCGCTGGTGGGCCTGCCCGAGTCCGATCTCGCCGGGCTGGACGTGCTGCGGCTCGACACACGGCCGTTCGTCGTGGTGCTGCCGGCCACGCACCGGCTCGCGGCGCGGAAGGCGGTCCGCCTGGCCGACCTCGCGGGCGAGGCCTTCATCGACACGCCGCGCGGGTTCGGCAACCGGGTGCTGCTGGACCGCGCGTTCGACGCGCTCGGCTCGCCGCGGCGGGTCACCGTCGAGGTCGCGGACCTGCGCCCGGTGCCGGGGTACGTGCGCGCCGGGCTCGGCGTCGCGGTCGTCCCGGACACGTCGGTGCCCGCCGGGTCGGACGTCGTGGTCCGGCCGCTGGCGGGTGCCGGGCTCGACTGGCCGCTCAACCTGGTCACCGCCGGGGCGAAGCCGCCGAGCCGGGCGCTGCGGACGCTGCTCGACCTCGTCGAGAGCAGTATTTGAACGCGTTCAACTCTTTCGGTACGGTGGGGTCATGAAGGTCGTGATACCGGGCGGGACCGGCCACCTGGGGCGCGTGCTGAGCCGCGCATGGGCCGGGAACGGGCATGAGGTCGTCGTCCTGACCCGAGGGGCAGCCACCACGGTGGCGGGGGTCCGCCACGTCCATTGGGACGGGCGGAGCGCGGGTCCGTGGACGAGCGAGATCGACGGCAGCGACGTCGTCGTCAACCTGGCCGGCCGGTCGGTGAGCTGCCGCTACACCCGGGCGAACCTGCGGGAGATGTGGAACTCGCGCATCGACTCGGCCCGCGTCGTCGGCGGCGCGATCGAGCGCGCGGAGCGGCCGCCGCGGGTGTGGCTGCAGATGAGCACGGCGACGATCTACGCCCACCGCCACGACGCCCCGAACGACGAAACCACCGGCGTCCTGGGCGGCGCCGAGCCCGGCGTGCCCGCGTACTGGTCCTACAGCGTCGACATCGCCCGGGCGTGGGAACGCGAGCAGGAGGTCGCCGCCACGCCGCACACGCGCAAGGTCGCGCTGCGGACGGCGATGGTGATGAGCCGCGAGCCCGGCGGCGCGTTCGAGATGCTGCGGCGCCTGACGCGGCTGGGCCTGGGCGGCCCGGTCGCCGGTGGCGCGCAGTACATGTCGTGGATCCACGAGGCCGACCTGCTGCGGGCGATCGGCTTCCTGATCGAGCACCACGAGCTGAGCGGGCCGGTGAACCTGGCGGCCCCGGAACCGTTGCCGTACCGGGAGTTTCTGCGGGTGTTGCGTGCGGCCGCGGGCGTCCCGGTCGGGCTCCCGGCGACGCGCTGGATGGCGGCGCTCGGCGCGTTCGTGCTGCGCAGCGACCCGGAGCTGCTGCTGAAAAGCCGTTTCGTGGTCCCGGGCCGGCTCCTGGACGCCGGTTTCGAGTTCGGCTTCCCGTCCTGGCCCGCCGCGGCGGCGGACCTGCTGCACAGTCCACTCAGGACGGTCAGCTGAGTTCGGCGTTGTCCCGCAACCGCCGCAGCATCAGCGCGAGGTGCAGCCGGAAGCGTCCGGAGGGCGTGTCCACGTCGAAGCCGAGCACGGCCTCCGCCCGCGCGAGCCGGGCCGGCATGGTGCTGTGGTGCCGATGCAGCACGGCGGCCGCCTTGCGGGCCGAGCCGGTCGCACAGAGGGCCGAGAGCGCCGCGAGGGTGTCGCCGCCGTGGGGTTCGGCGGCGAGCTGGTCGAGGGCCTGGACGTCGGGGAGGTCGGCCGGAGCCAGCTTGCCGTCGAGGGCGGCGAGGCTGCCGAGGTCTTGCCAGCGGACCACGGGATCGTCGTCGGAGGTGAACCGGAGCGCGGTGCGGGCGGCGGCCCAGGAACGGGCGACCTCGATGGCGGGCACGGCCGGGCCGACGCCGGTGC
>NZ_JAAGNB010000302.1:0-8918 GCF_010550475.1 Amycolatopsis sp. SID8362 | reverse complement strand
CCGGGCCGGGCGCGCCCCGCTGGCGGCGAAGCTGGCGGAGGCGGGGCTGGCCGTGCTCCTGCTCGATTACCGCGGCTACGGCGGCAATCCGGGCGATCCCAGCGAAGCCGGCCTGGCCCTCGACGTCCGCGCGGCGCACCGGTTCCTGGTCGAAGAGCGGCGGGTTCGGCCCGAGCGGCTCCTGTACTTCGGCGAGAGCCTCGGGTGCGCGGTCGTGACCGAGCTGGCCACGGCGTACCCGCCGGCCGGGTTGCTCCTGCGCTCGCCGTTCACCGACCTCGCGGCGGTGGGTGCCGAGGTCTACCCGTACCTGCCGGTGCGCCTGCTGCTGCGTGACCGCTTCCCGGTCGAAGAGCGGGTCGTGCGCGTGCGCGTGCCGACGGCGGTGGTGCTGGGCGGCGCCGACTCGATCGTGCCGCCGTCGCAGAGCCGCGCGGTCGCGGTCGCCGCGTCGGCGCGGCTCGTGGAGATTCCCGGCGCCGACCACAACGACCCCGTCCTGCTGGACGGCCCGGCGTTGATCGAGGCGGTCCGGGCGCTCGTGCCGCGCTGACTGGTCCTGCCGGACCCAGGTTGCGCCGGGCCTGTCCCGCGCGCCGCCACCGCCGCACGATCGACGGCATGACGAACACCATGAACGCGGTCACCATCCCGGAGTTCGGCGACGCCGGGGTGCTGCGCCTCGCCGCCGTCCCGGTCCCCGAACCCGGGCCCGGTGAAGTCTCCATCGACGTCACCCACGCCGGCGCGAACTTCGCCGAAGTCCTCTACCGGCAGGGGCTCGTGGACGTCCCGCTGCCCTTCGTCCCCGGCATCGAGGTGGCCGGCCGGATCCGCGCGCTCGGCGAAGGCGTCGAGGGCCTGACCCCCGGTCAGCCGGTCGCCGCGCTGACGATCGTGGCCGGCGGCGGGTACGCCGAGGTGGTCACCACCTCGGCCGCGCTCGTCGCGCCGCTGCCGGACGGCGGGTTCGAACGCGCGGCCGCCGTGCCGTCCAACAGCACCACCGCTTTCCTCGTGCTGGAGCGCGTGGCGCGGCTCCAGCCCGGCGAACGCGTCCTCGTCTACGCGGCCGCGGGCGGGGTCGGCAGCCAGCTCGGGCAGGTGGCCCGGCTGCTCGGGGCCGGCCGGGTGGTCGGTGCCGTCGGCAGCGAAGCCAAGATCGCCGCCGCGAAGGCGTTCGGCTACGACGAAGTCGTGCTGCGCGACCGGATCAGCGGTGAGTTCGACGTCGTGGTCGACATGGTCGGCGGCGCCGCCCGGCGGGCCGGGCTCGCCGCGCTGGCGCCGATGGGACGGCTGGTCGTGATGGGCAACGCGTCGGGTGCCGAGGACGTCGGCATCCCGGCGAACGAGCTGTGGTTCACGAACAAGACCGTGTCCGGCTTCAATCTCGCGGCCTTCGCGGCGATCGCCCCGGAGACCGTGGGCGCGGCCCTGCGCCGCGCGGTCACGGCCGTCGCGGCCGGCGAACTGCGCGTCGACGTCGAAACCCTGCCGCTGGCACGGGCCGCGGAGGCGCACCGTCGCATCGAGTCGGGAGTGACCACCGGCAAGCTGGTGCTCGCGGTGCGGTGACCCGCGTCACCGGCCGAGTTTCTTGAGCAGTTCGGCCTCGTCGACGACCTGGTCGGCGGGCGGGGCCTGGATGTCGACCGGCTTGCCCCAGTCGCGGTAGTCGGTGGTGCCCTTGGCCGCCGCGGGGCCGGCGGTGAAGTCGACGGCGTACCGGACGGGCCGGGCCGCCGCGTCGAGCCACAGCTGGGCGGGCACCTTGGCGGCACCCGGCTGCGGCGCCAGCTCGGGGAACAGTTCCGGTGCCTTCGCCGGGTCGAGTTCGAGCCGGTAGTGGTTGACGGGGACGTCGCCGAGCTTGGTCTGGCCGGCCGAGACGAGCCGGCCGGTGCGCTCGATCTCCGCCAGTGCGCGGCCGAGGTCCGGGAGCTTGACGGCCAGCGGGACCCCGGCGCCCAGCGCCTGCGCGACCGGGTCGGCGCCGCCGGCGTCGGTGCCGACCCACGGCTTGCCGGGGATCGCTTCCTGCGGCGTCCGCGTGAAGGTCCGCTTGCCGATCACGCGCGTCTCGCCGCCGTCGAGCACCATCGACAGCGACGTCTCGCCGCCGTCGAACCGGAGGGAGCCGGTGTACTTCTGGGTGGTCGGACCGAACACGGCGGTCGTCGTGAACGCCGCCGACGGCCCGTGGCCGATACCGGTCCGGGCGGTCCCGACCAGCCCGGCGACGTCGGTGGCTGGCGGCGCGAGCGCGGGCGCGGCCGGCGGTGGCGCCGGTGCCGGGTCGCAGGCGGTCAGCAGCAGTGCCGCCGCGGCGACGGTCAGGACGGACTTGCGCACCCGGGCCCCCTCGATGACGTGTTCCGGGGGAAGGTAGCGGGGCAAGGTCACATTCCGGGCAGGGTGTGCGCGGTGGCCCCTTCGCGCATAATGGGCCACTGACCGACTGCTTGGTATGTGCCGGGCACCACACGAAGGAGACACACTGCCGTGAACTCGTTCAAGGATCGCGTCGCGATCGTCACCGGGGCCAGCCGGGGCATCGGCCTCGGGATCGCGAAGACGCTCGTCGAACGCGGCGCCAAGGTGTGCATCACCGCGCGCAAGCCGGAGGCCCTCGAAGAGGCCGTGAACTCCCTCGGCGGCCCGGACGTCGCCATGTTCGTGCCGGGGAAGGCCGACGACACCGACCACCAGGACGAGGCCGTCGCCAAGACGATCGAGAACTTCGGCCGGCTCGACTACCTGGTCAACAACACCGGCATCAACCCGGTCTACGGGCCCACCCTGGACATCGACCCGGCCGCCGCGGCCAAGATCCTCGGCGTCAACGTGCTCGCGCCGCTGGGCTGGACCAAGCGCGCCCGCGACGCGTGGATGGGCGAGCACGGCGGCGCCGTCGTCAACGTCGCTTCCGTCGCAGGCCTCGGCGCTTCGCCCGGCATCGGCCTGTACGGCGTCAGCAAGGCCGCGCTGATCCGGCTGACCGTCGAGCTCGGCGCCGAGCTGGGGCCGAAGATCCGCGTGAACGCCGTCGCCCCGGCCGTGGTCAAGACGAAGTTCGCGACCGCGCTCTACGAGGGCCGCGAGGAGGAGGTCGCCTCGGCGTACCCGATGAAGCGGCTCGGCGTGCCGGCCGACATCGCGGGCGCGGTGGCGTTCCTGCTGTCCGACGACGCGGGCTGGATCACCGGGCAGACCGTCGTGCTCGACGGCGGCGTGACCCTCGGGGGTGGCCTGTGACCGGCGTCGTCGTCACCGGCGGTGGCGGGGGCATCGGCGCCGCGCTGGCCCGCCGGTTCGCCGCCGGCGGCGCCCAGGTCGTCGTCGCCGACCTCGACGGGGACAAGGCCGCCGAAGTCGCGAAGGAGGTCGGCGAGACGGCGTTCGTCGGCGACGTCGCGAGTGTCGACGGCGTGGCGAAACTGATCGAGAGCGCCCGCGCGACGCTGGGCGAGATCGACGTCTTCTGCGCCAACGCGGGCATCGCGCCCTTCGGCGGCGCGGAAAGCCCCGAGGAGGTCTGGGCGCACACCTGGGACGTCAACGTCATGGCGCACGTCCGCGCGGCGAACCAGCTGCTGCCGGCGTGGCTCGAACGCGGCGAGGGCCACTTCATCGCGACGGTGTCCGCCGCCGGCCTGCTGACCAGCCTCGGCTCGGCGCCGTACTCGGTGACCAAGCACGGCGCGCTCGCCTTCGCCGAGTACCTGTCGGCGACCTACCGGCACCGCGGGATCACCGTGCAGGCGATCTGCCCGCAGGGCGTCCGGACGGCGATGCTGGAGAGCACCGGCACCGCGGGCCAGCTGCTGATGGGCGCGTCGGCGATCGAACCCGAGCAGGTCGCGGACGCGCTGTTCGCGGCGATGGAGTCGAAGCAGTTCCTGGTCCTGCCGCACCCCGAGGTCGCCGACTACTACGCGGCGCGCGCGACGCAGACCGACCGCTGGCTCGGCGGGATGAACAAGCTGCAGCGCAAGGTCGAAGCGGCGCTCGAGGCGGAATGAGCTGGCAGCCGGAGGTCGACGAGCTGGCCCGGCGGCGCGAGCTGGCCGAGCGCATGGGCGGGCCGGACAAGGTGGCCCGCCAGCACGCCGCCGGGCGGTCGACGGTCCGCGAGCGGATCGCCGCGCTCGCCGACCCCGGCAGCTTCGACGAGATCGGCGCGCTGGCCGGTACGGCGTCCTATGTGGATGGTTCGCTGGAGTCGTTCACCCCGGCCAACTTCGTCATCGGCACCGCCCGGCTCGACGGCAGGCGGGTGGCGCTCGGCGGCGACGACTTCACCGTCCGCGGCGGTGCCGCCGACGCCGCCATCGTGGAGAAGCAGGTCTACGCCGAGCGCCTGGCCAACGAGCTGCGGCTGCCGCTGGTGCGGCTGATCGAGGGCACCGGGGGCGGGGGCAGCGTGAAGATGCTGGAGCAGCACGGGTTCACCTACGTCCCGGTCAACCCGGGCTGGGACCTCGTGGTGGACAACCTCTCGACGGTCCCGGTGGTCGCGATGTGCCTCGGCCCGGTGGCCGGGCTCGGGGCGGCGCGGGCGGTGATGTCGCACCTGAACGTCCTGGTCGAAGGCGCCGGGCAGCTGTTCGTCGCCGGGCCACCGGTGGTGAAGCACGCGACGGGGGAGGACCTCACCAAGGAGGAACTCGGCGGTGCCGACGTCCACCGGCGCAGCGGCGCGATCGACCGGATCGTGGCTACCGAAGCCGAGGCTTTCACGGTGGCGAAACAGTTCCTGTCGTATCTGCCGTCCTCTGTGGACTCGATACCGCCGGTGACGTCCACATCGGACCCCGTGGACCGGGCCGACGAGGGGCTGCTTTCGCTGGTGCCGCGCAACCGGCGTCAGCCCTACCGCTTGCGGCCGTTGCTGGACGGTGTCTTCGACGAAGGCTCGGTGTTCGACTACGCCGTGTCGGGCGGCTCGGCGTACGCGGGACTGGCGCGGCTGAACGGGCACCCGGTCGGCGTGCTGGCCACCGACCCCTACCGCGGCGCGACGCTGACCCCCGAGGGCGCCGACGTCATGACCCGGCTGGTCGACCTCTGCGAGACGTTCCACCTGCCCCTGGTGTCGCTGACCGACCAGGCGGGCATGGTGATCGGCGCGGCGGCCGAGCGCGCGGGCGCGATCCGCCACGGCGCCCGCGCGGTCACCGCGGTCTACCAGGCGCGGGTGCCGATGGCCGAGGTGATCGTCCGCCGCGTGTTCGGCGTCGGCGGCGCGGGCCAGGTCAACCGCCACCGCCTGGTCCGCCGCTGGGCCTGGCCCTCGGGCGACTGGGGCTCCCTGCCGGTCGAAGGCGGCATCGAAGCGGCCTACCGCGCGGAACTCGACGCGGCCGACGACCGGGCGGCGCGGATCGAGGAGATCCGCGCGAGCCTGGACGCGGTGCGCTCGCCGTTCCGGACGGCGGAGCGCTTCTCGGTGGAGGACGTCATCGACCCGCGCGAGACCCGGGCCCGGCTGTGCGACTGGATCGGGGACGCCTACGCGGTGCTGCCGAGGCTGGCCGGCCCGCCGTCGTTCGGGACGCGGCCTTAGCGCGGTGTGGTGCTGCTCAGGCTGTCGCGCAAGCGCAGCAGCGCACGGCGCCGAGCGTGTGCCCGTGCCGGCAGCAGTCCCGCCACCGCGATGAGGACGCCGCCGGTCAGGGCCGTGGCCAGGATTTCGGCGGTGGTGCCGCGGATCGCGGCCAAGGCCGTGCAGACGGCGCAGGTGCTCACGCTGACCGCGAGCGCGAGCCGGGCGCCCAGCACCCGGTCCCGGGCGAACAGCGGCCGGCGGCGGCTCAGCACCCATCCCGCACCAGCTCGGGGAACGCCTCCCGCTCCCCGAGCTGGCAACGCACCACCAGCAGTTCGTCGCTCACCGCATCCCCCTGCCTCGCGTCATGCGCGCGTCACCGGGACAGTCGGGATTCCGGGCGGAAAGGTTCACCTCCGGCGGACGCGGTACCAGTGCGGCCGGAGCAGTTCGAGCTCGACCGGCTCGCCGCCGGGCCGGTCGAACATCCGGACGCCGTCGCCGAGGAGCACCGGGACGGGCAGGGCGAGGATCTCGTCCAGCAGACCGGCTTCGAGGCACTGGCGGGCGACGTCGGCGCCGAGGACGTTGACGTACTTGTCCCCGGCGGCTTCCTTCGCCTGGCTGACGGCTTCGCGCAGGTCGCCGACGAAGGTGGTGGCGGGGGCCGGGGCGGCGGGGCGGTGGGTGAGCACGAACTGCGGCCCCTCCCAGCCGCCGCCGAAGGCCTTGCCCTCGCCTTCGGTGCCGCGGTGGGGGTCGTCGCCGCCGTAGGTCCGGCGCCCGACGAGCAGGGCGCCGATGCGGGGGATCAGCTCGTCGACGACCGGGTCGGGCCCGAGGTGGGGCGTCAGCCAGGACATGTCCCCGCCCGGGCCGGCGATGAACCCGTCGAGGGAGGTGCTGAAGGCGTAGAGCAGCTTGGCCATGGGACCTGCTTTCGTGGTGGCGTCGGTCAGGAGTACCGACCGGCCGGGCCACGAAAACTCATCGGTCCGGGAACTTGGGGATCCGCCGCTCGTTCCAGCTGGCCAGGCCCTCGGCCAGCTCGGGGCGGCCGAACGACTCGATCATCAGCGCCGTCGCTTCGCGCGCCGCGTCTTCGAGGGTGAGGGACGCTTCCCGCTCGAACTGCCGCTTCATCACGGCCATCGAGCGGGGTGCGCTGTAGGTCGCCAGCTCGGTCGCGTAGGCGTGCGCGCGCAACGGCAGCTCCTCGGCCGGCACGACCTCCTGGACCAGGCCGTAGTCCAGCGCCTGCTCGGCGGTGAACGTGCGGCCGGACAGCAGCAGGTCACGGGCGCGTCCCTGCCCGACGAGCTCCGGCAGCAGCTTCGCGACGCCGTACTCGGCGATCAGCCCGCGCCGCGCGAACGCCGTGGTGAACTTCGCGCCCGCGGCGGCGAAGCGGACGTCGGCCGAGCAGGCGATGACGAACCCGAGCCCGGCGCAGCCGCCGTTGATCGCGGCGACCACCGGCACCCCGACCGACGCCGCCGCGAGGACGTCCCGGAAGTTCTCGTGCCCACCGCCCCCGGCCGGCGGAGCGGCGGCGATGCCGTCGAGCAGCCCCAGGTCGGCGCCGGGGCAGAACGCCTTCCCCGCCCCGGTGACGACGACCGCGCGAACCCCGGCGTCCGCGTCGGCCTGCCGCAGCAGGGCGCCGTAGCGGGCCTGCATC
This sequence comes from Amycolatopsis sp. SID8362, assembly GCF_010550475.1. Lineage (NCBI taxonomy): Bacteria > Bacillati > Actinomycetota > Actinomycetes > Pseudonocardiales > Pseudonocardiaceae > Amycolatopsis > Amycolatopsis sp. SID8362. The sequence continues at coordinate 1,686 of NZ_JAAGNB010000302.1, read as the reverse complement.
GGGACGTCCATCGCGTTGCTGCGGCCGGGCTTGTCGAACGTCAGGGTCGCGACCGCGCCGTCCGCCGCGTACCGCACGCCATCCACCGTGGCCAAGGCCGCCTCCTCGGGGTCGGAGACCATACTAAGCGGTCGCTTCGGTGGTGGCCAGGCCTCGGCGTGCCCAGCTGGGCCGATGCCGTCCGCCGTCGAGCACGCGCGCGACCCCGGGTCTGGACGACATGAATGACTCATTCATGTCGTCTGGTGAGGTGAATGACTCTTTCATGGCATGACGAGCCGCGCGGCGGTCAAGCGCCCGGCCGGTTCCCCGTCGGGATCGTGATCGGCGTGCTCGTCGGCGAGCTGACCTTGTTCAGGAACAGCATCGCGATCGCGCGGATGAACTGGTCGAACATGTAGAACCCGGCAGGCGCGATCGGCAGCAGGCCTTCCCGGAACGCGATGTAGGCCGGCCAGCCGGTGCGGACCAGTGCGGCCGCCGCGTAGTCGCGGCGGAGGCCGAGCCAGTCGCCGACCGCGTCGCTGAGGACGTAGCGGACGAATTCGTTCAGGAAGCCGCGGGTGACGCCCAGGTCGATCTGCGCGGTCAGGCCGAGCAGGTCCTCCGCCAGCTCCTTGCCCTCCGTCGTCGGGGACAGCAGCGGGGTGAGCACCCGCGTCGACTGCGCGTCGGCCTCGGCCCAGGTCTTGGGGATGAACTCGTCGCGGACGCCGAGCAGGTGGATGGCGACCTGCCACTGGTGCAGGAAGGCCTCCTCGTCGGCGGCCGACATCGGGACGCGCCACTCCAGCAGCTTCCGGTGCACGTAGGTGCCGAGGCTGTGGAAGGTCACCAGGATGTCGCCGTTGCTGATCGGGATCTGCTCGTCGGCGACCGCCCGCCAGTGCGACGACTGCGGCAGCAGGTGGCGCACCGCCGCGTGCACCAGGCGCGTCTTGTTGGCCGTGACCACGAACTGGCCGCTCGGCTCGAACGCGTTCAGGTCGCTCAGGTCGTAGCCGAAGGTGAACGTCTTCGCCGCGCGGTCCTGCATGTTCGCCCCGCCCGCGGACCAGTAGACCGACTTGGCCTCGCGCGGGATGACCGTGCTCATGATGCCGCTGCCCAGGCCGTAGAGCATGAACAGGTAGGTGTCCTTGCGGCGGTTGAAGTCGGCGGCGCGGCGCAGCTTGGTCGCGTCGGCCCAGGACGGCAGCCGGTTGGCCTGCTGGAGGTAGCCGGCGAGGTCGGCGGGCAGCCCGGTGGGCAGCGCGTCGCTGTTGTCCACCCACGGCCGCAGTGCCGTGTTGACCGCGGGGACCTGGCCCGTGTCGAGGACGCCCGCCATCAGGCGGTCCACCTCGTCGTCCCACGTCCACCACGGGTCCGTGCCCGCCGCGGCGCTGCCGGTCGACGCCCACGCCGGGACGGCGCTCGCCGCGCCCACCAGCCCCAGTGCGACACCGAGCGAAAGAACGTTCCTCCGGCTGAGATTACTCATTTACTTACCTAGCTTCCTCGGTAGGCAGTACGTGCGTAGAGCTTCGACAAACGACCTGGATCGTGGGCTGTCGGGACGAGATTCTCCATTAACATAGACACCCGGTGCCGCGGTCGGCAAGAGTGGTACCGGCCTGAATCGGTCCGTCGCCGGGCGCCGCGTCCGGTTCGTGGTTGACTGGCACGCATGGCCCCGCTCCCGCG
>NZ_JAAGNB010000242.1:0-7227 GCF_010550475.1 Amycolatopsis sp. SID8362 | reverse complement strand
CCGCCGCCAAGCCGGCCACCACGCGCTCGACCACCACGCGCACCCGCGCCACCGCGGCCAAGCCGGCCGCCAAGGCCACCGCCACCAAGGCGGCCCCGAAGACCGCGGCGAAGACCACCGCGGCCAAGGCCACCACGGCGAAGGCCACCACCACCCGCGCCAAGGCCGCCGCCAAGCCGGCCGCGACCAAGACCGCCGCGGCGAAGAAGCCCGCCGCCGCCAAGGCCCCGGCCAAGCGCACCTCGGCCGCCAAGAAGAAGTAACACAGCTTCACCGCTGGAAGGGCCCCGCACCGAAGTCCGGTGCGGGGCCCTTCCGCGTTCCAGGCGCCCCGAAACCGGTCCCGGCCCACCCGTTGGGGTGAACGCCGGCGGTTGCGGTTCCCGGTTCCGGGGTAGCCGCCGGGAACCAGCCCCGGCAAAGGAGTCGCGATGACGGAGCACGAGAACCGGCCGCAGGACCCCGAAGCGGACCTCGCCCGCAGCCGTCAGTCCATCAAGGAGGCCAAGGAGGCCGCGGAAGAGGCCCACCTGGCCGACGCGGACGACGGGGAGACGCCGGGCGAAGCGGGCTTCGATCCGGGAATGCGAGCCGATTAACCCGCCGGACGTCGGGTAAGTCGCCGGGAAATTGCCGTAGCGATCCTCGACTGGATACACTCCACCGAAGAACGACGACCATTGTGCAACTTGTCACACGTCGCGTTCGCCGAGCGCACATCCAGCTGAGGAGCATTCCCGTGGCCCAGAAAGTCCTCGTCGAGATCCTGGACGACATCGACGGCAGCAAAGCCGCCCAGACCGTTCAGTTCGGCCTCGACGGCGTCACCTACGAAATCGACCTGTCGGACGACAACGCCACCGCCCTGCGCGACGAACTGGCCCGCTACGTTTCCGCAGGCCGCCGCATCGGGGGCCGCAAGGTCCGCGTGGCCACCGGCCAGTCGACCACGACCAGCACGACCGACCGCGAGCGCAACCAGCAGATCCGCGCCTGGGCCAACGCGAACGGCTACGAGGTCTCCGAGCGCGGCCGCCTTTCCTCCGAGGTGATCGCGGCTTACGAGCAGGCCCAGGTCGAGGAAGCGGAAACGCCCGCGGCCGCCCCGCGCAAGCGTGCCCCGCGCAAGAAGGTCGCCGCCGCGAAGAAGTAAGGCGGTGGCCGGCGGTATCTCTGGGGACCCGGCCCGTTGGCGGCAAGGACTGAACACCCTCGCCGCCGACGGAGGCCATTCCCCCGGTACGGCCCGCGACCGGATCGTCACTTTTGGCGCCGGCCCGAATTCCCGCCGGCATTCTTTTGGCTCTTGAGCCCGTCAGTAAACCGACCGGAGCAGTGAGACGACCTCGGCCTCCCGTGCCAGGCGCGGAGCGTTCTTCGTCACAGCGTCGGCGACCGCGTCCGCCGCGATGACCGCGATCCGGTCCCGTTCCACCCCCAGCTCCCGCAACGGCCGTTTGATCCCGAGCGCCCCGGAAATCTCCCGCACCGCGCCGATCGCCGAGCCGGGCGGCACCCGCAGCGCCCACGCCGTGCTCTCGTAAGCCGAAGCGGCGGCCTCCGCGCTGAACTCCATCACCTCCTCCAGCACCGCCGCCAGCGCGACGCCGTGCGGGGTCCCGGTGTGCGCGGTCAGCGCGTGCCCGATGCCATGGACCAGCCCGAGTCCCGAAAACGTCAGGGCGTGCCCGGCCAGGTGGGCGCCCAGCATCAGCTGCGACCGCGCCTCGAGGTCGCTCCCGTCCCGGAAAGCCACCGGCAGCCAGCGCCCGACCAGGCTGATCGCCTGCGTGGCGTACGCGGCCGAAATCGGGCTCGAACCGCGTGAGGACAGCGACTCGATGCCGTGGACCAGGGCGTCCAGGCCGGACGCGGCGGTGACCGCCGCGGGCAGGCCCAGCGTGAGCTCGGGGTCCAGGACGGCGATCCGCGGCTTCACCGACGGATGTCCGATGTAGACCTTGCGGCAGGCGCGGACGTCCTCGGTAACGCCGAAGCCGTTGGTCTCCGCGCCCGTGCCCGCCGTCGTCGGAACGGCGATCAGCGGCAGGCCGCCGGCGGCGTCCCACAGCCGGTCGGCGTCCGCGGCGACGGCCCGCGGGTTGCCCGCGAGCAGGGAGATGCCTTTCGCCGCGTCCAGCGCCAATCCGCCGCCGAGCGCGAGCACCACGGCGTCGCCGAACGCGCGCAGCCGGGCGGCGCCACGGTCCAGCTCGGCCGTCGACGGGTTCGGCCCGACGTCTTCGTGGACGGCGTACTCCAGCCCCGCCAGGATCTTCTCGACGCGGCCGACGATCCCGGTGGCCCGCAGCCCGCGGTCGGTGACGACGAACACCCGCGCGTGGCCCAGCTGCTCGACGAAGGCGGGCAGTTCGGCCACGACACCGGGGCCGTATTCGGTGCGGCCGCTCAGCTCGACGGACAGCCTCCCGCGGGTCAGATCCGCCACCGCCGCACCGCCTCTTCGTCCAGTTCGACGCCGAGCCCGGGCCGGCGCGGCACCTCGACCTCGCCCGCGTCGTTGATCTTCACCGGCTCGGCCAGCATGAAGTCGCGGCGTTCCGGCGTCCACCCTGGCGGGTCCCAGGGGAACTCGAAGTACGGTCCGCCGCCGACGCCTGCCGAGACGTGCAGGTTGGCCAGCACGCCGATGCCGTTCGTCCAGCTGTGCGGGGTGAAGGCGCGGTGCTTGAGCTGCGCCAGCTCGGCGAGCGTGCGGGCCCGGTGCATGCCGACCGCGAGCACGACGTCCATCTGGTAGACGTCCAGGACGTCCTCTTCCAGGTAGCGCAGCAGTTCCGGCACCGAGTGGTGCATCTCGCCCGCCGCGATCCGGACGCCCGGGTTCTCCGCCCGGAGCGTCTTGAACCCGGCCAGGTCGTGGTAGGGCAACGGTTCCTCGACCCACAGCACGTCCAGCTCGGCGAGGCGGCGCACGAGTTCCCGCGTCTTCGCCAGGTCGGCCGCGGCGCTCGTGTCGCCGGCCATCCGCCAGGACTGGTTGAGGTCGACCATGATCCCGAAGTCCGGCCCGAGCGCGTCCCGCACGGCCGCGACGGCGGCGACCCCGTCGGCGACGTGGTCGCGGCCGATGCGGATCTTCATCGCCCGGAACCCGGCCTCCCGGGCCCGCAACGCGGTCTCGACGCGCTCCGGCGGCGGCTTCAGCTCGGCGGTGGAGGCATACGCGGGCAGCGCGCGGGCGGCGTTTCCGAACAGCGCCGCGACGGGCAGCCCGGCGACCTGCCCGACGACGTCCCAGAGCGCGGCTTCCAGCGGCCAGAAGCGGCCGCCGTGGAAGTTGACCGTCTCGATCGCCTTGACGTGCCGGACGATGTCCAGCGGGTCCGCACCGAGGAAGAGGTGCTCGACGGCGGCGAACCCGGCCATGGTGTCCCCGGAGCCGATACCGGTGACACCCTCGTCGGTGTGCACGCGCACGATGGTGGCGTCGAAGTGCCGCCGGGGATCCGGATCCCAGGCCGCGCGCAGCGGGGGATCGAGCGCCAGCCGCAGCCGATCGAGCACGATGGCGGTGATCTTCATGGGCGCTCCCGGTCGATCGGCGGTACGGCCGACGGTAAGAGCACGCGAAACCGCCGAGCAAGACTCGGCCGGACATCGCAACGCGCGTTGCGCTGACGCCAACTCCCGGTACTTTCCGAGCCATGCCCACTCCCGGCGGCCTGCGCCGCGACCTGGACCTGCTGGAGGCCCTGGCTTCCCCGGAGGCGCAGCGCGCGGGCGAGCTGGGCGTCGTCCGCCTCGCCCAGCTCACCGGCCGCGAGAAGAGCCAGGTGTCCCGCGCGCTGAAGGCCCTGGCCGAGGAGGGCATCGTCGAACGCGACCCGGACACCCTCGGCTACCGCATGGGCTGGCGCCTGTTCTCCCTGGTCGCCCGCACGATCGAGGACCGGCTGGCGCGCGCGGCCGAGCCGGTGATGCGCGACCTGGCGGCCGAACTCGAGGAGACCACCCACCTCTGCGTCCTGCGCGACCAGGAGGTCCTGACGCTGCTGTCGGTGTCGGGCCATTCGTTTCGCGTGCACGGCTGGGAAGGCCGAAGCGTCCCGGCACCCAGCACGTCGGCGGGGCGCGTCCTGCTGCTCGATGCCACCCCGGACGAGCTTTACATCCGTTTCGCCGGTGTTCCTTCGTTGCCGGAGCTGTGGCTGAAGATCCAGGAAGCCCGGCGGGACGGCTATGCCCGGGTTCACGAGGAGTTCGAGCCGGGTCTGGTGGGAGTGTCGGCCCCGATCCGCGACTTCCGCGGCCGCGTGGTCGCGGCGTTGAACGTCTCGGCTCCGGTTTCGAGGCTGGGCGAGGGTCTCGAGGCGGCGGGCCGGGAAACGGCGAGGGCGGCGGCAAGCATTTCCGCCCACCTCGGGTGGGTGACCACCGCGGTGAAATCTCCATGATTCACGTGCCGCATTCACTCTCTGTCGATGATCGAATTCAGGCGGTATTCTCGGAAGCCTCGTCTTCGAGCTGTCCCGAGGGGGCCGACGGAAGTGAGACGCGGGAGACCCGGCTGGGTCGCGGTCCTGGTTTCCGCGGCGCTCGCCGCCACGACGCTGGTTCTCACCCGGCTGTGGCTACCGGCGGCCTTCGCGACCGGCGCCGCGACAGTGGCAACGATCGTCACCGGTGTCTGGACGTCACGAAGTGCGAAGGCATTGGCGGATCGAGACCAGTACCGCCGTCAGCTTTCCGGGCTGATGCTGCTGGGCGACCGCGGCCGGCTGCCCCGCGTACGTGAGCTCGACAACGCCGTCGCGCTCGGCGTCCATCCCGCCGCCGGCGCCCGGATCCCGGAGTTCGTCGCGCGCGACATCACCGAACGCCTCGGCGAGCTGATCCGGCGGGACCGGTTCGTGCTCATCGTCGGCGAGTCGACGGCGGGCAAGAGCCGCGCGGCTTATGAAGCGATGCGAGCGCACTACCCGGAACACAAGCTGATCCAGCCGGCGGGCAAAGAGGCGCTCGCCTCCGCGGCCCGTGCGGCACAGGAGAACTCCCGCGTCGTGCTGTGGCTCGACGACCTGGAACGCTTCCTCGGCGCCGACGGCCTGACCGGTGCGACCGTCGGGAACGTGCTCGCCGGAGCGGGCGGTCATCGACTGATCATCGCGACGATGCGCGCCGAGGAATACGCCAAGTACTCCGGCCGGGTGGGCGGCACGGAGGGTCCCAGCCGGGACGCGGTCCGCCGCGGCTGGGAGGTGCTCCGGCTCGCCACCCGCGTGACGCTGCCCCGCACGTGGTCACCCGAAGAACTGATGCGCGCGAAACAGCACTGCGCGGATTCCGGCATCCAGGAAGCACTGAAGCACAGCGATCGCTTCGGCGTGGCCGAGTACCTGGCCGCCGGCCCACAGCTGCTCGCCGACCTGCAGGACGCCTGGGCACCCGGAACACACCCCCGTGCCGCCGCCCTCGTCACCGCCGCCACCGACGCCCGCCGCGTCGGCATCCACCGGCCGCTGCCGAAGGCGGTGCTGCACGACCTGCACCGGCACTACCTCGACCGCCGCGGCGGCCGGCTGCTCCGGCCCGAATCAGCCGAGGCGGCAATGGCCTGGGCGACCACGCCGTTGCACGCCACGAGCAGTCTCCTGCTGCCGCACGACGGCGACACCTACCTCGCCTTCGACTACCTCATCGACGCTGTGCCCAAGGATCCCGTCGCCCCCGAAGTCCTGGTCGCCCTCTTGACCGGCGCCACCGCCGAAGAGGCCATGGAGATCGGTGAAATGGCTTGGGCCTGGCACCTGCTGGGCGCGGCCGAAGCGGCGTTCCGCCACGCGCAGGAAGCCGGGCACATGCCCGGCACGGCCCGCCGGTGTCACCTGATCCGGGAGCGGGACGGCAGTGCCACCGGACTGCGGTTCGCCCAGCAGGAACTCCGGCGGCACGAAGCACGCGACCCGGACGCCCCCGAAGCGATCGAGGCCGCCGATCTCGTGGCGTGGGAGATCGGGCACAACGGTGACACGGCTACGGCCTTGCGCCGGCTCGAAGCTCTCCTGCCCCGGGCCACCGAGGTTCTCGGCGCCGACGCGGAAACGACGTTGGGCATCCGGTTCGGCATCGCCAACTGGACGGCGATGCGCGGAGACCACCGGACAGCGGTCGACCTCTACCAGCGACTGGCCGAAGACTGTGCGCGCGCTCTCGGCAGCGCACACCGAAGGACGGTCTTCGCGAGGGAGGCGGCAGCCGGCGAGATCGGCCGGGCCGGCGACTGGGAGCTGGCCGTCGCGACGATGCGCGAGCTGGTCCGGGAGATGGAAGACCAGCAGCAGCACCCCGATGACGTACGTGCCGTCCGGGCTCATCTCGCGTATCTGATGATGGAGTCGGAAGACCACGCCGGCGCCATGCCGATCTGGGAAGCACTCCTCGTGGAAAGCACCGTCACCAACGGCCGGTTCCACCTCAAGACGCTCGCATACCGTGAACACCTCGCGGAGTGCGTCGGCGAGACAGGAAACCCGAAAGAGGCGGTCCGGCTGCTGACCGACGTCGTGGCCGATGCGACCGAGCTGGAAGATCCGCCCAGCACGAATGTCCTGGGGATCGGCCGCTGCCTGGCAAGGTGGATCGGCGAAGCCGGTGATCCCGCCGAAGCGGTGCGGAAGTTCGACGAACTCGTCGCGCTGGCAACCCGGCTTCGCGGCCCGGACGACGGCTGGACCCTCGGTCTTCGCCGCCGTCGCGCGCATTGGATCGGAGAAAGCGGGGACGTCGAGGCAGCCGTGCGCGAGCTGGAACAGCTGGTCCTCGACGCCGCGGCGGACGACCAGGTCTTGAAGGACGTGCACGAGTCGCTTGCCCGGTGGCGCGAACGCACCTGAGGACCCCGATCATGGTCCTTCAGCGACACGGATATCCACGTTGTCCGGGTAGACGACGAAGGGGCCCCGCACCGAACTCGGTGCGGGGCCCTTTTCGAGCGGTGTTACTTCTTCTTGGCGGCCGAGGTGCGCTTGGCCGGGGCCTTGGCGGCGGCGGGCTTCTTCGCCGCGGCGGTCTTGGTCGCGGCCGGCTTGGCGGCGGCGGTCTTCGCCCGCGTGGTGGTCGCCTTCGCCGTGGTGGCCTTGGCCGCGGTGGTCTTCGCCGCGGTCTTCGGGGCCGCCTTGGTGGCGGTGGTGGCCTTGGCGGCCGGCTTGGCCGCGGTGGCGCGGGTGCGCGTGGTGGTCGAGCGCGTGGTGGCCGGCTTGGCGG
>NZ_JAAGNB010000187.1:0-9134 GCF_010550475.1 Amycolatopsis sp. SID8362 | reverse complement strand
GTGGGTCGGCGCGAGCACGCGGGCGCGGGGCGCGAAGTGCTCGACGACCGGGGCGACGCCGCGGGGTCCGGCGCCGCCGTGCAGCACCAGCACGGTGCGGTCGCCGGACCCGGTGTCGAGGAGGTCGAAGGTCATGGTGGTCCTTTCGTCAGTTGCCGGCGGCGAGCCGGGTCATCTGCTCGACCATCGCGGCGGGCGCGCCGGGGGCGAAGCAGGCTTCGAGGTTGTCCGCCGATTCCCGGGCGGCGGCTTCCGCGCGGGGGAACATCGCGGCTTCGTACGCCGAGAGAGCGCTTTCGACGTCGTCGTGGTCCGCCAGCGCGAGCGCCAGTTCGGCGGCGTCGAGCATGGCGAGGTTCGCGCCCTCGCCGGCGAAGGGCGACATCACGTGTGCGGCGTCGCCCAGAAGTGTCACGCCCGGGACACGCGCCCACCGGTGCCCGACCGGCAGGGCGTGGATCGGGCGCGCGACGAGGGCGCCGTCGTGGTCGGCGATGAGCGAGCGGAGTCGGGGCGCGAAGTCCGCGAAAGCGTCGAGCAGCTGTTCCCGATCGGCGAGTTCCGCGATGGCACCGGGATCCTCAGTCTCCACGGCGGCGTACACCCGGATCCGCCCGCCGCCGGTGCGCTGGGCGATCAGCCCCTTCCGCGCGTCGAGGGCGAACATCGACCCGGACCCGACCAGCGCCGCGAACCGTCCGTCCACATCGGACAACCGGGCTTCCACGAAGGACAGTCCGGAGTAGACCGGGACGGCGTCCGACAGCAGCGGCCGGACCTTCGACCAAGCACCGTCGGCACCGACCACCAGGTCGGCCTCGACGACTTCGCCGGTGCCGAGGGTGAGCCGCCCCGGCGACACCGCGGTCACCTTCGCACCCCAGCGGATGGCGCCGCCGGGCAGGGACTCGACGAGGATCCGCTTGAGGGCACTGCGATCGATCTCGGGCCGGGTACCCCCGCTCGCTTCGGCAGTTTCCTCGAACCGGACGACGCCGTGGCGGTCGAGGATCCGCAGCGCTTCACCTTCTTCGCGGGCACAGGCCCGGAATTCGGCCAGCAGGCCGGCCTCCGCCAGGGCACGCAGCCCGGATTCCTCGTGCAGGTCCAGGGTGCCGCCCTGGTCACGGGCGACGGGCGTGGCGTCCAATTCGTACACGGTCGCGGCGATGCCGCGGGTGTGCAGGACGCGGGCCAGGGTGAGCCCGCCCAGGCCGCCGCCGGCGATGGCGATCGCGGGCATCAGGACTCCCCTGGTCCGGGGCGCGGGGTGGCGAGCGCGCCGTTGAGCAGCGCGTCGAACGCCCACCGCGCGCGGACGGGGCCGGGGCCGGACACCAGGTCGGTGGCCAGCGCGGCGATGTGCGGGTGGGTCCGCGGCGACGCCGCCGCCACGGACTCGACCATGACCTCGTGCTCATGGGCGGCGCCCGGCTTCTCCCGGCGGCTGCCGTGTTCGACGGCGGCCGCGGTGGCGCTCAGCAGCAGCACGTCCACCGCCCACGCGGCCTGCCCCGGCGCCATGCCGCCCTCGTCGAGCAGCGCCAGCACGGCCTCGACCAGCGTGAAGTAGTTCGGCCCGCTCAGCCGCGTCACCAGCGCGACGCGCGCCAGGCTCGGGTGCGCGAACAGCACCGCGCGGTAGGAGTCCAGCACCGCCCACAGGCGCTCGCGCCAGTCCCCCGCGCCGCCGAAATCGACCTCGGCCAGCAGTTCGTCGAGCACGGCGGCGTGCAGTTCCTCGGTGTCCTTGACGTAGACGTAGAGCGACGCGGCCCCGGTGTCGAGTTCCTTGGCGAGCCGCCGCATGGTGACGCGCTCGACACCTTCGGCGCGCATCACCGCGACCGCCGTCGCCACGATGCCTTCACGCGTCAACGCCGGTTTCGCCGGGCGCTCCCGCCGGTTGTAAGTGCTGTCCGGAGCCATGCCCCCACCATAACGAACATGTTCGTGACGAACACGTTCGAGTGAGCCGGATCACGGCCAGGGTACGGAGTGGTCCTCAGAATTTTCTCAGAACAATGATGCCCTGCGATTAATCCCGAAACATTCCCGAAACACGAACCGGACCAGTCCACTAACTGGTCTGAACCACTGGATCAAGATCACCCTGACGGCGGTTTTACGTTGCGCACAGCCGGAAACACCAGTGAATCACTTTACTTAATTATGCTTAACCGACGTTAGGACCTTGTGACGGGTGACGGACGGGCGGTATATGTGAGCGAACGAATTCGCAGCGGCCGGTCCCTCCCCCGGCCGGTTCGATGCCGCCCGCACCGACACCGGAGGCACCATGCACCGCCTGAACCCGGCCCGCGAGCACGTCATCGGGCTGTACCGCATCGTCATCGGCTTCTTGTTCGCCTGCCACGGCCTCAAGACCCTGTTCGGCCTGTTCGGCGCGAAGGCCCCCGCGGCCGTCGGCGCCTGGCCGGGCTGGTGGGCCGCGCTGATCCAGCTCGTCTGCGGCGTGCTCGTCTGCGTCGGCTTCGGCACGCGCGTCGCCGCCGTGCTCGGCTCCGGCTCGATGGCCTACGCGTACTTCACCTCGCACGCCCCCGACGGCCTCTTCCCGATCCAGAACGGCGGCGAAGCGGCGACGCTGTTCTGCTGGTCGCTGCTCATCGTCGCGTTCGTCGGCCCCGGCCGCTTCGCGCTCGGCAACCTCACCACGCGGCAGCGGGAAGCGCAGCCGGAACGGGCCGGCGTCACGGCCTGACGAGGAGCCCGGCGGCGCCCCGCGCCGCCGGGCCACCCTCCTCAGCAGCACCGACCACAACAACCCCGGCGGCCAGCCCGCCGTTCCCGCTGACCACCGAGATCGGCGCGAGACCGTTCGACAGGCCGCCTCACCACCCAGGACCCGACCCGGTGAACCTTCGTGGTCACCGCACTAGCGGGAGATCCCGACGCCGCTGCGCGCGTCCGGGCCGTACTTCGCCAGCTCCCCGGCGAGGTCGAGCCGCCCGATGGCCGCGCTCTTCGCGCGGTCGGCGTCGGTCAGCAGCTCGCGCGGGATGATCCAGACCACCTCGAACTCGATACCACTGGGATCCTTGCCGTACAACGACTTCGTGGTCCCGTGGTCCGACGACCCGACCAGCGCGCCCGCCTCGCGGAGCCGGCCCGCGATCCGCTCGAGGTCGCCGAGGGTGTCGACCTCCCACGCGAGGTGGTAGAGCCCCACCGACGTCTGGCCGGCGCCGGAATCCTCGGCCTGGGCCCCGATTTCGAAGAGCCCGAGGTCGTGGTCGTTGCTCGAGCCGGGCGCCCGCAGGAAGGCCGCGCCGCGGTGGGCGTCGCCGCCCTCGATGTAGTCGAAGCCCAGTACGTCCCGGTAGAACGCGACGCTTTCCGCCAGGTCCCGGACGTAGAGCACGGCGTGGTTCAGGCGAAAGATCGACATCGGGACTCCCGCGCGCGGAACGTAATCGATTGAAGTTTCAACTTCAGGTTACCACGAACGACGCCACCCAGAACCGGCCGAGCCAGGCCGCGTAGCGCTCGTCGGTCCACTCGCGCCGCTCGACGAGCTGGTGCCAGAGCGTCCCGTCCGTGGTCGACCACAGCACGTCGCGGCATTCGTCCTCGGCGACCGCGAGCTGCCCGGTCTCGGCGGCCGCGCGCGCGTGCCCGGCCATCGCCACCAGCCGCTGCCGCTCGAATTCGGCGAGCAGCTCCGCCGCCGCGGGGTCGCTCGCCGCCGCGCCGCGTACGGCGAGGTGCAGCCGCGCGGTCCGCCGCATGGTCGCGGTGTTGAAGACCGCGAACGCCGTGAAGCGCTTGCGCAGATCGGGCTCGGCGAACAGGGCCCGCAGCTCCGGGCGGTCGAACAGCGGCACGTCCTGGTCGTCCCCGCCCACGGTGACGTCCCAGGTCCGGTGCAGCAGCGCCGGCTTGTTCTTGAAGGCCGCGTAGACGGTCTCGGGCGCGACCCCGGCCTCGGCGGCGACGTCGGCGATGGTCGTCCGGCCGTAACCCTTCGTGACGAACAGCTCGTGCGCCGCACCCAGGATCCGCCGCCGGTTCTCGCGCGCCTGCTCCTGCCGCCGGCTGGAGTCGTAGCGGCGCTTGACGGGCCCGTTCATCCGATACATCCTCACTGTATTGAAAACAGCACGACTGTATTGGAGTCATCATGCCAGCACCCACCGAAGCGTTCCTCGCCGACATGCTGCCCCGGCAGACCGCCGCCGAACGCGCCATCCACCACGGCGACGCGGGCCCGCGCAGCGAGCTCTGGTCGCACACCGACCCGGTGTCCCTGTTCGGCGCCTGGCTACCGCTGCGCACCGGCTGGGCCGACGTCGGCGAGGCGTTCAAGCGCGTCGCCGCCCAGTTCTCGGACTCGCGCGACTACCGCTTCGAAGTCGTCGCGGCGGGCGCGAGCGGCGACCTCGCCTACACGATCGGCTTCGAGCACAACACGGTGTCGATCAACGGCGAGCCCACGACGTACACGCTGCGCGTCACCCACGTGTACCGGCGCGAGGACGGCGAGTGGAAGATCGTCCACCGCCACGGCGACCGGCCCCCGGACGAACCCCCGCCGGACGGAGAACTCGCTTCGTGAACCACTCTCGGTAGGTCCGGTGACCGACCGGGCGACAAACCTTCGACACCGCATCGAGGCCCTGTTCAGCCGGCCCGGCGGTTCGTAGGGTGGTTCCACCGCAGGACATCGTGTCAGCTGTCCCGCGGGCGGTGGCGCCCCCGGATCCGACCTTTCCCCGAAGCCAAGTCCGGGGGCCCACCGCGTCCTCAGCTGATCGTGCCGCTCTCCCACCACCAGCTCTGCGAGCCGTAGGGGTACTCGACCCGGCTGTCGACGTGCTGGTGCGCGTCCGACAGCGTGTAGCGCTCCAGGCCGGAGAAGCCGCAGGCTTCGGCGAGGACGTAGACCTGCCGGGTGCTCAGCCCGCTGACGTAGATGTCGGCCGCGACCCCGTAGAGGTGCATGCTGTTCGACGCGCCACCGATCGACTGGTTGTGCGCGATGCTGCGGAAGCCGGACGAGATCGTGATCGCGCGCCCGCCCGCTTTGAGCCGCAGCGCTTCGAGCTTGTACATCAGCCGCCGGACGTTCTCCTTCACCGTGGCCGCGCCGACTTTGCCGCCGTCGAAGCCGGAGCCGTCCTTCGAGGTGAATTCGCCGAATTCGAAGTGGGCGGTCGAGCCGTCCGCCGACTCGAGGGCGTTGAGGGCGGCGAAGTCGTCGGAGTCCGCGATCCCGGTGGCGGGCAGGTGGTTCGCGGCCTGGAACCGCGTCAGCGCCGCCGCCGTCCCGGGCCCGAAATCCCCGTCGACGGCCACGTAGGTCTGCTTCGGACCGTCGGCGGCCCAGCCGGCGACGCGGATCTGCAGTTCCTTCACCGCGGCCCCGGTCGAGCCGGACCGCAGCGACGACGGCCACGAGTAGGCCGAGGCGACGCCGGGGAACGCCGCCATCACGGCGGCGCCGCCGGCGAGGACGACGCCGGTCTTGAGCAGGGTGCGACGGTCGAAAGTGGTCACGAAGGCCTCCGGAGTGGACGGCGACGGGGCCCGCAGCAGACACCGGACGGCCAAAGATCCGCCAACCGCGCGTGCGCCACTCCGGCATAGCCGCGAAGCGGGTCGTGAATTCTCCACCACCTCTTGCGCACAGTTAGCTTAGCGCTAAGCTAGTCTCCTTAGCGCTAAACAACCTCTCCGAAGGAGTCCCATGCGCATCACCGTGTTCGGCGCCGCCGGCAACGTCGGCCGCCGGGTCGTCGCCGAAGCCCCTCGCCCGGGGCCACGAAGTCACCGCCGTCGCGCGGGATCCCCGGCGCGCCGAAGGACTGCCGGCGCCCGTGCGCCCCGGCGACGCCGCGAACCCCGAAGACGTCGCCGCGCTGAGCCGCGGCCAGGACCTCGTGATCACGGCGACCCGCCCCGCGCCCGGCCGGGAGGACGAACTCGTCGAAGCGACCCGCGGCCTGCTGAAAGGCCTGGCCGGGACCGGCGTGCGGCTGCTGGCCGTCGGCGGCGCGGCCACGCTGACAGCGCCGGGCGGAACCACAGTGCTCGACGCGCCGAACTTTCCCGCGGAGCTGCGCCCGATCGCCTCGGCGTGCCGGGCGCAGCACGACGTCTACCGGGCCGACACCGCCGTCGACTGGACCTACGCCAGCCCGCCCGCGCTCCTGGAGCCGGGCGAGCGAACCGGCCGGTACCGGCTGGGCGGCGACGAACTGCTCGTCGACGCCGACGGCCGCTCGGCGATTTCGATGGAGGACTTCGCGGTCGCGCTGCTGGACGAGGCGGAACGGCCACGCCACCACCGGGCCCGCTTCACCGTCGCCTACTGAAGACATTTACATACATACACCATGTATGTAACCTGACTCGCATGACGCAACGCAGCGAAACCCTGGGTCAGGAGCACCGCGTCCGGCTGCCCGCCGGCGAGGTGCGGTACTTCGAACGGGGCTCGGGCGCCCCGGTGGTGTTCGTCCACGGCGTGCTGACGAACGCGGAGCTCTGGCGGAAAGTGGTGCCCGACGTCGCCGCGGCCGGGTTCCGGTGCCTGGCGCCGGACCTGCCGCTCGGCTCGCACGACCTGCCGATGCGCGCGGACGCCGACCTCTCCCCCACCGGCAACGCCGACCTGATCGCCGATTTCCTCGAGGCGCTCGATCTCCGCGACGTCACGCTCGTCTCGAACGACACCGGCGGCGCGCTGACACAGATCATGCTCAGCCGCCGCCCGGAGCGGGTCGGGCGGGTGGTGCTCACGCCGTCCGACTGCTTCGAGTACTTCTTCCCGCCGATCTTCAAGGCGCTGCCGTCGATCTCGCGGGTGCCCGGGTCGATGGCCGTGCTCGGGCAGCTGTTGCGGATCCGGGCGCTGTACCGCCTGCCGCTGCTGTTCGGGTGGGTGACCAAGCGGCCGCTGCCGGACGCGGTCGCGCAGGCCTACCTCGGGCAGCTGCGGAAGTCGGCCGGCGTACGCCGTGACCTGCGCAAGCTGCTCAGGGACGTCCACCCGCGGCACACCTTCGCCGCGGCCGAGAAGCTGAAGACCTTCGACCGGCCGGTGCTGCTGGCCTGGGCACCGGAGGACAAGCTGTTCCCGATCCGGCTGGCCCACCGGCTCGCCGCGCTGCTGCCGGCCGCGAAGCTCGTGGAGGTGCCGGACTCCTACACCTTCGTCTCCGAGGACCAGCCCGCCGCGCTGGCCCGCCACGTCGTCGAGTTCGCGGGCGTCATGGCAGATTAGGCGGGTGCGACGTACCCAGCAGGACCGTTCCGCCGGCACGAAGGCCGCCTTGGTCGCCGCCGCGCGCGAACTGTTCGCCGTCCGCGGCTACCAGGCCGTGCCGGCGGACGAGATCACCCGCGCGGCCGGGGTCACCCGCGGCGCGCTGTACCACCACTACGGCGACAAGCAGGGCTTGTTCCGCGCCGTCGTCGAGGAGCTCGAACGCGAGCTGACCGAGGAGGTCGAAGCCGCGTTCGGGGCCGCCGCCGACCCGCTGACCGGCATGCTGCGGGGGCTGGGTGTCTTCCTCGACGCCTGCCTGCGCGAGGAGGTCCGCCGCATCTCGCTCACCGACGCCCCGGCCGTGCTCGGGTGGGAGGTCTGGCGCGAGATCGAGGCGGAGTACGGCCTCGGCCTGCTCGTCACCGTGCTGGAGCAGGCCAGAGCGGACGGGCTGATCGTCGACCAGCCCGTCCGCGCCTTGGCCCAGCTCGTGCTCAGCGCCGTGATGGAAGCGGCGCGGATGATCGCCGCGGCGGACGACCCGGAACGGACCCGCGCCGAGGTCCAGCAGGTGCTGGGCGGCTGGCTCGGGAGCCTGCTTCGGTCCTAGCGCGTCCGGTAGGTGCTCAGCACCGCGGGACCGACCGCCGTCGTCGAAACCAGCCGCAGATCCGCGGGCGCCGCCTCGACGAACAGCCGCCGTCCCGCGCCCACCAGGCTCGGGAACACGAGCAGCCGGTACTCGTCGACGAGGTCGCGCCGGGCGAGCGCCTGCGCGATGCCGATCGAGCCGATGACGATCAAGTCCCCGTCGTGGTGCTCGGCCGTCTCGAGGAGATCCCCTTGCAGCAGCGAGGAGTTCTGCCACGCGGTCACGTCGGTCAGCGTGCGCGAGACGACCAGCTTCCTGGCCGCGTTGAGCCGGGCGGAGAACTCGTCGGTGCGGCCGGGCCAGAGCTTCGAGAAGAGCTCCCACGTGGTGCGGCCGAGCAGCAGGGTCCCGGTTTCGAGCAGCGTGCCGAGCCGGAACTTGTCCCCGGCCACCGCTTCCGGCCCGTGCCGGAACGCCCAGCCGCCGGTCGCCGTGCCACCCGAACCGTCCGGGTCCTCCGCGACGCCGTCCAGGGTGACGAACTCGGTGACGATCACACTCATGTCTGCTCCCGGTGCTTCCCGCCGCGCCCCCTTGGCGCGGCTTCACCGGTACCTACCGGCGGCGGCCGCCGGATTCATCGGCCGCCGCCGGAGGAATTTTTCCTACGCCGTGACGAGCGACAGGCCGTAGGTCTGCAGGATCTCGTTCACCGGCTGGAACCACGTCTCGCCGCCCGAGCCGCAGTTGCCCCAGCCGCCGGAGGTGACGCCCTGGGCCTGGTCACCGGTGATGAACGAGCCGCCGGAGTCGCCGGGCTCGGCGCAGACGTTGGTCCGGGTCATCTGGTAGACCGCGCCCTGGGAGTAGTTGACGGTCTCGTTGAGCCCCAGCACCGTGCCGCAGTGCCAGTGCGTGGTCGAGCCCGAGCGGCACACCGACGTGCCGACCGGCGCGACCCAGGACCCGCGGACGAGCGCGTCGCTGACGGTGCCCCAGCCGAGCACGACCGGCGCGGTCCACCAGCCGTTGCCGATGCGGATGAACGAATAGTCGTTGCCGGGGAAGGAAGAACCGGCGAAGCTGCCCATCGCCGAGCCGTCCCAGCCGACGACCGAGCTGCCCGTCCCGCCGCAGTGGCCGGCGCTGACGAAGCCGCCCTGCACGGAGAACCCGATGGAGCAGCGGGTGTTGCCGTTGATGTAGTACGGGTCGCCGCCGACGGTGCCCGCCGAGAACGGCTGCGCGGCCGGCGCGCTCGCCACCGTCACCGGGCCCGCTTTCGCGGCACGGGCGAGGAAGGCGTCG
>NZ_JAAGNB010000140.1:0-24244 GCF_010550475.1 Amycolatopsis sp. SID8362 | reverse complement strand
ACGCGCCGCCACCCGCGCCCGTGGCCCGGCCTGCCGACGCGTGGAACCTGCCGGTGTCGAAGAAGACGCTGATCACCGTGGCCGCGATCCTCGCGGCGGTGCTGGTCGGCATCCTCGTTTCGGAGCTGTTCTTCGTCTAAGCCACCTTGGCGGTCGCCGCGCGCATGGCTTCGAGCAGCGTGCGGACGGCCGGGTGGCCCCACGCGCGCGACGCGACCGCGGCGTGGATCGCGCGGACCGGCTCCGGGTTCCGGATCCGGCGGACGACGACGCCGGGGTGCTGCGCGCCGAGGCCGAGCTCCGGGACCAGGCCGACGCCGATGCCGGCGGCGACGAACCCCTGCGCCGTCTGGTAGTCCTCGGACTCGACGACGATGTTCGGGGCGAACCCGGCGGACGCGCACGCGCTGTCCAGGATGTCGCGGCAGATGCCGGGCAGGCCGTCGACGCCGACCCACGGCTCGTCGGCGAACTCCGTCAGGTCCAGCACGCGTTTGCGGGCCAGCGGGTGCGCCTTCGGCAGCACGGCCCGGTACGGGTCGTCGAGCAGGTGCACCAGCTCTACCCCCTTGCCGGGCGGGGTCTTGCGCGGGAACACGGTGATCGCGACGTCGGCGTTGCCCGCTTCGACGTCCGTCATCGGGTCGTTGGGTTCGACGAGCTTGAGGTCGAGGTGCACGCCGGGGTGTTCGCGGCGGACCGCGGCGATCGCGGGCGGCACCAGCGACGCGCCCGCCGTGGCGAAGTAGCGGATCGAGACGCGGCCGGTGCGGCCCTCCTTGAGCTCGGCCAGCGCCGCCTCGGCCTTGGCGAGCTCGGTGCTCAGCGTCTCGGCGTGCTCGGACAGCAGCGCGCCCGCCGGGGTCGGCCGGACGCCGCGCCCGACGCGTTCGAGGAGTTCGGTGCCTGCTTCGCGTTCCAGCGCGGAAAGCTGCTGGCTGATCGCGGACGGCGTGTAGCCCAGGTTGCGGGCCGCGGCGGTGATCGACCCGCTGGTGATCACGGCGCGGAGGACCTGCATGCGGCGGACGTCGAGCATGGCCCGATCTTACAGCTGGGCTTAAGTGTTCCTGCAGTTATTTTCGCTTGTCCTTACGTCTGGCGCGGGCGAAGCTGACGCTGGATCGGCTGAGGAGGACTGGGGTGGGCGAGACGAAGACCCTGCTGAGGATCGGCGCGCTGGCGTTGATGTGGGGCTCGAGTTTCTTTTGGATCAAGCTGGGGCTGGGGATGTTCTCGCCGGTCCAGCTGGTGCTGGCGCGGCTCGTGCTGGGCGCGGCCATGCTGCTGGTGCTGTGCCGGCTGCAGCGGGCGCGGCTGCCGCGCGACCGCCGGATGTGGGGGCACCTGGCGGTCGCGGCGTTCTTCCACAACGCGTTGCCGTTCCTGCTGTTCGCCATCGGCGAGACGACGGTCGATTCGGGGATCACCGGCGTGCTGAACTCGACGACGCCGCTGTGGGTGCTGCTGGCGGCGCCGCTGATGGGGACGTCGTCGCGGATGACCGGCGCGCGGTTCGCGGGCCTGCTGATCGGGCTGGGCGGGATCCTGCTGATCTTCGCGCCGTGGCAGGCGTCGGGCCTGCTGAGCTGGGGCGCGCTCGCGTGCCTCGCGGCGGCGGCCAGCTACGGCTTCGCGTTCGTCTACGAGGGCAAGTACCTGTCGGACACGTCGTTGTCGCCGTACGCGACCGCGGCGGGCCAGATGCTGCTGGCCAGCGGGATGCTGGTGCTGGCGCTGCCGGTCGGCGGGCTCACGCCGGTGCACGTGTCCACCGGGCCGCTGCTCGCGATCCTGGTGCTGGGGCTCGGGTCGACGGGCATCGCGTTCGCCCTCAACTACCAGCTGCTGGCGAGCGAAGGCGCGGTCGCGGCTTCGGTGGTGGGCTACCTGCTGCCGGTGGTTTCGGTGCTGCTCGGGGCGCTGTTCCTGGGTGAACAGCTGCACCTTCGGGTGATCGCGGGCATGGTGGTGGTGCTCGGCGGCGTCGCGTTGACGCGGCTGCCGAAGCGGGCGCCGGCTCCCGAGCCGGTGATGGAACGGGTCTAGACGAGGCGGCGGTCGGAAGCCCAGCGCGAGAGCTCGTAGCGGTTCGAAAGCTGGGTCTTCCGCAGCACGCTCGACACGTGCGTCTCGACGGTCTTCACCGAGATGAACAGCTCCGACGCGATTTCCTTGTACGCGTAGCCGCGGGCCAGCAGGCGCAGGACGTCGCGCTCGCGGGGTGTCAGCAGGTCGAGCTCGGGGTCGTTGATCGGCGCCGAGCCGGGGCGGTCGGCGAACGCGTCCAGGACGAAGCCGGCCAGCCGCGGCGAGAACACCGCGTCGCCGTCCGAGACGCGGACCACCGCGCGGACCAGTTCCTTCGACGAGATCGTCTTCGTCACGTAGCCGCGGGCGCCGGCGCGGATGACCGCGATTACGTCCTCGGCGGCGTCCGAAACCGAAAGCGCCAGGAAGACGACGTCCGGCAGCTCCGGGCGGACGCGGCGCAGCACCTCGGCGCCGCCGCCGTCGGGCATGTGGACGTCGAGCAGCACGACCTGCGGCTTCGTCCGCGCGATCCCGGCGACGGCTTCGGCGACCGAACCGGCCTCGCCGACGACGCGGACCTCGTCGGTGATCGAGTCGAGCTCGGTGCGCACCCCCGCGCGGAACAGGGCGTGGTCGTCGACGAGGAACACCTTGACCGGTTCACGCTTGCTGTCCGTCACGTCGTCGAGCATAGCCGCCTCACGCCGCTCCCTTGCCCGCTTTCACCGGCATGGCGAGCTGCACCTCGGTGCCCTCGCCCGGCGCGGTCCGGACCTTGCAGGTGCCGCCGTGCCGGGTCATCCGGCCGCGGATCGAGTCGGCGAGGCCGTGGCGGTCGTCCGGGACGAGGTCGGGGTCGAAGCCCTTGCCGCGGTCGCGGACGAACACCGTCACCGACGTCGGCTCGACTTCGGCGTAGACGCTGACCTCGTCGACCCCGGCGTGCTTCGCGGCGTTGACGATGGCTTCGCGCGCGGCCTGGACGAGCGCGACCAGCGACTCGTCGAGTTCGGCGTCGCCGACGACGACCTGGCCGACCGAGATCGCGAAGGTGTCCTCGACCTCGCCGCACGCCGTCGCGAGCGCTTCAGACAGCTGACCGGTGGCTTCCTCTTCGCTCTCGGCCGGCTTGCCGTAGCCGTTGGGGCCGTAGAGCCAGCCGCGCAGCTCGCGTTCCTGGCTGCGGGCCAGGCGCGCGACCTCGCGGGGCTGTTCGCTCTGCTTCTGGATGAGCGCGAGGGTCTGGAGTACGGAGTCGTGCAGGTGGGCGGCGATCTCGGCGCGTTCGTCGGTGCGGATGCGGGCCTTGCGCTCGTCGGAGAGGTCGCGGACCAGCCGCAGCCAGAACGGCACGGTCAGCACGGCGACGCCGATCAGCGTGGCCAGTACCGCGATCAGCGCGAACTGGACCTGGTCGAGGGTGCCGCTGCGCAGCACGACGACGGTGATGCCGGTGATCACCAGCGCGACGCCGGCGACGATCCGGATGGCGGCCGACCAGCCGCCCCCACCGAGGAGAGCACCCGCGAAGCCGTCCTTCGCCCCGGCCCGCCAGCGGCGGCGCTGCGACTCGTCAGCCTCCCGCCAGACGACCGCGAGACCGAACATGGCGACGGCGAGCGGCACGGCGACCCAGCCGCTGATGAACCCGGTGAGCGTCCCGCTCGCGACGGCGAGGCCGACGCCCAGCGCGATCAGGCCGAACGCCTGCTGCCGTTCCTTCGGCGTCGGCGTGTCCGTGGCTTCCTGGGACTGCTGCTGCACGAACACCCAGAGCAGCCCGTAGGCGAGCAACCCGGCCCCGTTGAGCGCGGCGAGCAGCGCGAACGCCGTCCGCACCCAGAGGACCGGCACCCCGAGGTGATCGGCGAGCCCACCGGCGACCCCGGCGATCGCCCGCCCGGAGCGCCGCCGGAACATCTTGGGCTTCTCCGGGACGGCGACCGCCTGGTCGGTGGCTACGAGGTCGAGGGAGTCCTGCACGCCGTCCATGGTCACACGCAGGAGCCGGCGGTTCCATCGGGGAAACCCCTGATCCACTGGTCAGTGCCAGGGCGCCGGCCCGGTGCGGCCGGCCCAGGCGGCGAGACCGGGCCCGTCGAGCAGGCGGATGCCGTGGTGGGCGGCGTACTCCCGGGCCTGCTTCGTGAACGTCGAGGTGGTGACGACGGCGGCGACGCGGGCACCGTGCACGGAGTAGCAGGTACCGCCGAAGCGCTGGAGGTCCGGACCGGTGACCTTGGACGTGCCCCCGTACCGCTTGGCCTGCAGGACGATCTTGCGCCCGTCGGGCGCGTAGGCCGTGACGTCGGCGCCGAGGTCGCCGGCTCGCCCGGTGACCGTCGCCTGCGAGCAGCCGTCCCGCGAGCAGAGGAAGGCGAGGGCGCGCTCGAACTCGTCGGGGGCCATCGAGTGGTAGCGGGCGATCTCCTGCGACCGGGCGACCTCCAGCTCCCACGCCTGCCGCGCTTCACGGGCCCGCTTCCGCCGCCACAGCACGATCCCCCAGATCGTCAGGCCGATCACCGCGGTGCCCCCGACGAGCGACGCGACCGGATGTGCCGCGACCAGCTTCACGACCAGCCCCACCACGACGATCACGGCGACCCCGGCCACCGCACAGCCGTTGTCTCCGGCCGACTTCTTCCTCCGGGCCATCGCGGGTTCCTCCTCCGAAGCGGGCTCGGAACAAGGTCGCGCCGGGGAGCCGTCCGTTACGCGACCCTCTCCGGGAAACCTCAGGGACCATCCCGGATGTCCCGCCGCCGCCCGTGCCGCATGCTTTCGGTATGAGTGGTGCGAGCGAAAGCCGGTCGTCGAAGCCGGGGGTGCTGAACGGCTTCGAGGAGACCGCCAAGGACTTCTGGGCCAGCCGGCCCCGGCGGCCGCAGGCGGGGCGGAAGGTGGCCGGGGTGGCCGCCGGGATCGGGTACCGGTACGGGGTCGATCCCGTCGTCGTGCGGATCGCGTTGGTGGTCGCGACGATCTTCGGGGGCTTCGGCCTGACCTTCTACCTGCTGGCGTGGCTGTTCCTGCCCGGCGAAAACGACGAGGTGTCCGGGTTCGATGGCCTCATCGGGCGCGGCCGGTCCTCGGTGTCGCCCGCCTTCGCCGTCGTGCTGGCCGTGCTGACGGTCGTCAGCGCCGGCGGGATGTTCAGTTCCACCTGGTTCGACGGTGGCGGCCTGATCGGCTTCGCGCTCATCTCCACCGCTCTCTACCTGCTGCACCGCAGCCGCGGGCACCTGAACCGGCCGGCGCCGGTCATGGCGCGGACGCGGACCGAGGCCTTCACCGGGAACGGAGCCTTCACCATGACCGACACCGCCGAGGCGCAGTCGCCGGCGAAGGGGTGGGACCCCCTCGCCGCCGACCCGGCCGGCTGGGACCTGCCCGAGGCACCGCCCGAGCCGCCGCGGCCCACGCCGCCTCCGCCGTACCGGGCCCCTGAGCGGCGGCCGCACTCCAAGGTCGGCTCGGTGACCTTCGCGCTCGCGGTGCTGACCGCCGGCGCCGGGGTGCTGCTGAACCTCAACGGCGCGGACTGGTTCTCGGCGCAGCACATCATCGGGCTGGTGCTCGGCGTGACCGGGATCGGCCTCGTCGCCGGCGCGTTCGCCCGCGGCGGGCGCGGCCTGATCGGGCTCGCGGTGCCGCTGGCGATCGTCGGGATGATCCTGACCACGGCGCCGTTCGAGAACCTCGACTTCCGCGGCGGCGTCGGCGACATCAAGCAGACGCCCGCCACGATCGCCGACGTGCAGCCGCTCTACCAGCACGCGGCCGGGGACATCGACCTCGACCTGAGCAAGCTGCCGGTCGGCGACCCGTACTCGACGACGGTGTCCAACGGCGCGGGCGACACCAAGGTCATCGTGCCGGCGAACGCGGACGTCACGTACGAGTGCCACACCGGCGCGGGCTCGGCGGACTGCTTCGACCGCTCGACCGACGGCATCAGCCAGGCCGCGCTGAAGGGCACGGACAACGGCCCCGACGGCGTCGGCGGCCAGAAGATCACCCTGAAGGTGGACAACAGCGTGGGCAGCGTGGAGGTGCGACGTGGCTGAGCAGAACCCTTACGCCTACGACAACCCGGCGGACACCCAGCCCGCCAAGCGCGGCGGCTTCGACGTCTTCACGCTGATCGTCGGGATCGCGACCCTGCTGGTGTCGGCCTACGTCCTCTCGGACGGTGCCAGCTGGCTACCGTCGTTCGACTTCCGCTGGGTGATCGCCGGCGGCGCGGTGTTCGTGGGACTGCTGCTCCTCGGCGCGTCCTTCGGCGGCAAACGCCGGCGCTGAACCGAAAACTCTCGAGGCCCCGGATCCCACGCCGGGGCCTCGAGTCCTGTCTAGGAGTGGACTCATTCCCACTCGATGGTGCCCGGCGGCTTGGACGTCACGTCCAGGACCACCCGGTTGACCTCCGCCACCTCGTTGGTGATGCGCGTGGAGATCCGCTCCAGGACGTCGTACGGCAGGCGCGTCCAGTCCGCGGTCATCGCGTCCTCGGACGACACCGGCCGCAGCACCACCGGGTGCCCGTAGGTCCGGCCGTCACCCTGGACGCCGACGCTGCGGACGTCCGCCAGCAGCACCACCGGGCACTGCCAGATGCTGCGGTCCAGCCCGGCCGCCGTCAGCTCCTCGCGGGCGATCAGGTCCGCCGCGCGCAGGGTGTCGAGGCGTTCCTGGTCGACCGCGCCGATGATGCGGATGCCCAGGCCGGGGCCGGGGAACGGCTGGCGCTGCACGATCGTCTCGGGCAGGCCCAGCTCCAGGCCGACCCGGCGGACCTCGTCCTTGAACAGCAGCCGCAGCGGCTCGACCAGCTCGAACTCCAGGTCGTCCGGCAGGCCGCCGACGTTGTGGTGGCTCTTGATGTTGGCCGTGCCCTCGCCGCCGCCGGACTCGACGACGTCCGGGTACAGCGTGCCCTGGACCAGGAACTTGTAGTCGCCCTGGGCCTTCAGGTCGCGCTCGGCCTGCTCGAAGACGCGGATGAACTCGCGGCCGATGATCTTGCGCTTCTGCTCCGGGTCGGTGACGCCGGCGAGCGCGTCGAGGAAGCGCTCGCGCGCGTCCACCGTCACCAGGTTGACGCCCGTGGCGGCGACGAAGTCGCGCTCGACCTGGGTGCGCTCCCCCGCCCGCAGCAGGCCGTGGTCGACGAACACGCAGGTCAGCCGGTCGCCGATGGCACGCTGGACCAGCGCGGCTGCGACGGCTGAGTCGACGCCGCCGGACAGGCCGCAGATCGCGCGGCCGTCGCCGATCTGGTCGCTGATCCGCTGGACCTGCTCCTCGACGATCGACGACGTCGTCCACTGCGGCTTGATGCCCGCGATGTCGTGCAGGAACCGGCGCAGGACCTCCTGGCCGTGCGGCGAGTGCGCGACCTCCGGGTGGTACTGGACGCCCGCGAAGCGCCGCTCGACGTCTTCGAAGCCGGCGACCTCGGCGCCGTCGGAGGACGCGGTGACGACCGAGCCTTCCGGGGCCTTGGTGACGCTGTCGTTGTGGCTCATCCACGCGGGCTGGTGCGCGGGCAGGCCGGCGTGCAGGACGCCGCCGTCGCCGGTCACGCGGACTTCGGTGCGGCCGAACTCGCGGACGCCGGTCGGCTCGACGACGCCGCCGAGCGCGCTGGCGAGCAGCTGGTGGCCGTAGCAGATGCCGAAGATCGGGACGCCCGCTTCGGTGAGCTTCGGGTCCATGCCCGGGGCGCCTTCGGCGTACACGCTCGAGGGGCCGCCGGAGAGGATGATGGCCGCGGGGT
Source organism: Amycolatopsis sp. SID8362 (assembly GCF_010550475.1). Taxonomy (NCBI): domain Bacteria; kingdom Bacillati; phylum Actinomycetota; class Actinomycetes; order Pseudonocardiales; family Pseudonocardiaceae; genus Amycolatopsis; species Amycolatopsis sp. SID8362. The sequence goes on along the minus strand of NZ_JAAGNB010000140.1, from coordinate 16,428 downwards.
TCTTCGCGAGGATCTCTTCGGTGGACGCGCTGTGCGGCACGACCTCCGAGTAGATCTGGGCCTCGCGGACGCGCCGGGCGATCAGCTGCGCGTACTGCGCCCCGAAGTCCACGACGAGAACCGGACCGGTCGGGTTGGGCACCTGAGGACCTCCTGGCGAGAAGCGGGAATCGCGTCCATTGTCCCAGGTGGGCTGGGTCACCCGGGATTCAGGGCCGCCCCTGTCCGCGATCCGGCCTACGGTCCGCGTATGGCTGTGAACTGGACCAAGGAACTGACCGACCAGCTCGACTTCCACTGGAACGTCCACACGCGCCCGAAGCTCGAAGGGCTCACCGACGACGAATACTTCTGGGAGCCCGTCGCGGGCTGCTGGACCGTGCGGCCGCGGAAGTCGGACGACGAGCCCGGCACGGGCCCGTTCACCATCGACTTCGCCTTCCCCGAGCCGGTTCCGCCGCCGGTCACGACGATCGCGTGGCGGCTCAACCACGTCCTGGTCGGCGTCCTGGGCATGCGGGTGGCGTCGCACTTCGGCGGCCCGGCGATGACCTACGACGACTACCCGTACCCGGGAACGGCCGCGGCGGCGCTGGAGCTGCTGGACGAGTACTACGCCCGGTGGGTTTCCGGCGTCCGGTCACTCGACGAGGAGGCGCTCGCGCGGCCGTGCGGACCCGCCGAAGGCCCGTACGCGGAGTACCCGATGGCGACGCTGGTGCTCCACATCCACCGCGAGATGATCCACCACTGCGCCGAGGTCCTCCTGCTGCGCGACCTGTACCGCAACCGGTGAGCTGTAACGGGGAGTCACCGTCGGCCCGATTGACCGGGTATCGAGGACGGCTTCTAGGGGGACCTGCGCATGCTCTACCGACTCCGCCCGAAAGGCGCCCTGACCTGGTGTGATCTGCCGGGTTACGTGGTCTGCCGCGCCGACGACCAGCCCCCGCCCGACTGGGAGCGGCTGTCGTGGGTGCCCGCCGAAACACGGGAGTTCAGCACCGACCTGCTGCGGATCGCCTTCCGGTACGGCGCCCGGTCGGGCAGCGGGATCATCCTCGACGCCCGGCACACCGAGGACCTGGGCCGCGCGGACGAGCTGCGGTGCGACGGGATCGCCGCCGCGCTGGCCCGCGCCGAGCGGTGCGACGGCGTCGACGGGGACCTGGAGTGGGAACGCACCGAGCGGGCGGCCCGCCAGGCCGAAGCGGACCTGGCGGAGCTGCTGGCGGTGCCACCACAGCCGCACCTGGTCGCGCACTGGTGCCGGCTCGGCGGCCGCTACCCCGACTGACCGACGTCGTGAGTGTTTAGTCGGGTTAGAACCCGACTAAACACTCACGACCAGCCGCGGCAGGAGCAGGAAGCCGAGGGCCAGGCCGAGCAGGCACGGGAGGCCGTGGTTGTCGTGCACCAGCGTGTCGACCACGGCCAGCACCGGCACCGCGAACGCCAGGACCCGGAACTGGACCGGCAGCACCACGCCGTAGCGGCGCGAAGCCACCATCACGACCGCCGCCAGGCCGCCGATCAGGCCCGTCACGCACATCGAGTTGCCCGCGCCGACCGGGTTGAGCCAGACGTAGCTCATGAACTGGCCGAACAGGCCGCAGCCGAAGTACAGGACCAGCCAGCGGGCGCGGCCGAACACGCGCTCGGCCAGCGTGCCGAACACCGCCAGCCAGAGCAGGTTCGAGGCCAGGCCGAACGCCCAGCCGTCCTGGAAGAACATGCCCGTCACCAGGCGGTACCACTCGCCGTCGTCGATGCGGGCGGCGTCGCGGACGACGTGGCCGTAGAGCCCGCGGTCCGCCAGCTGCGCGATCCCGCACGCCAGTGTCACCGCGAACACCGCCGCTGTCAGGTACGGGCGGCGGGTGGTTCCGGCGAGTGCCGCGAACGGGTTGCGGGATGCGGTGCGCGTGCTCATGGACGAAAATCTAGGCGGTTCACCGCCGTCGCACCCCCGACGTTTGTCACGTTCCGCCCAGGGAAGGCCCCCAGTATGCGAGCGACAGTCATCTACGGCGCCGGCGACGTCCGGGTCGAGACCGTGCCGGACCCGAAGCTGGTGGAGCCGACCGACGTCGTCCTGCGGGTGGTGCGGTCCTGCATCTGCGGCAGCGACCTCTGGCCGTACGCCGACATGCCGCCGCGCGAGCACGGGCGCCGGATCGGCCACGAGTTCCTCGGGATCGTCGAAGAGACCGGCGCCGACGTCACCACGCTCAAGAAGGGCGACCTCGCCGTCGCGCCGTTCGTCTGGTCCGACAACACCTGCGAGTTCTGCCGCGAAGGCCTCCAGACGTCCTGCCTGCACGGCGGCGGGTGGGGCGCGAAGGGCGTCGACGGCGGCCAGGGCGAGGCCGTGCGCGTGCCGCAGGCGGACGGCACCCTGGTCAAGCTGCCGCACACCGAGGACGACGACCTGCTCGCGTCCCTGCTGACGCTGTCGGACGTCTTCTCCACCGGCCACCACGCCGCCGTCAAGGCGCGGGTGAGCGAGGGCCAGAACGTCACCGTGATCGGCGACGGCGCGGTCGGGCTTTCCGCGGTCCTCGCGGCGAAGCGCCTGGGTGCCGGCCGGATCGTCCTGATGGGACGCCACCGCGCGCGCACCGACCTGGGCCGCGAGTTCGGCGCGACCGACGTCGTCGCCGAGCGCGGTGCCGAAGGCATCGAGAAGGTGCGCGAGCTGACGAACGGCCAGGGCACGCACGCCGTCCTCGAGTGCGTCGGCACGAAGGGCGCGTTCGAGATGGGCGTCGGCGTCGTGCGAGCCGGTGGCGCGGTCAGCCGCGTCGGCCTGCCGCAGTACGAAGACGCGCCCGCCGGCGTCGGCGTGTTCCGGCGCAACGTCACCATCACCGGCGGCGTCGCGCCGGCCCGGCACTACATCCCCGAGCTGCTGCCGGACGTCCTGGACGGCAAGTACCAGCCGGGACGCGTCTTCGACCGGGCCATCGACGTCGAGGGCGTGCCGGACGGCTACCGCGCGATGGCGGACCGCGAAGCGCTGAAGGTGCTCATCAAGCCGTGACCCGTCCGGGCGGGGATGTTCTTTCGAGGGTTCCCCCGCGGATTACGTTGGTGGGCATGGACATGATCACCCCCGAGCCGCGTCCCGCCTGGATCGCCGGCCGCCCCGAGGCGGGCGCCACCACCCTCGTCGTGCACCACCCGTACGACGGCAGCGAGGTCGCCACGGTCGCCGTGCCCGGGCCGGAGCAGGTCGAGCGCGCGGTCGCCGCCGCGGTGTCGGTCGCCCGCGAGTTCCGCGGCACCCCGGCCCACCTCCGCGCCGGCGCGCTCGAGCACGTGTCCCGGGTGCTCGCCGGGCGCGCCGAGGAGATCGCCGAAGTCATCACGGCCGAGAACGGCAAGCCGCTCAAGTGGGCCGAGGCCGAGGTCAAGCGCGCGGTGTCGGTGTTCCGCATCGCCGCCGAGGAGGCCCGCCGGTTCACCGGCGACGTCCAGCGCCTCGACACCGACCCCGCGGGCGAGGCGCGGCTGGCGCTGACCCGACGCGTCCCGCGCGGGCCGGTGCTGGGCATCGCGCCGTTCAACTTCCCGCTCAACCTCGTCGCGCACAAGGTCGCGCCGTCGCTGGCGATCGGCGCGCCGATCATCGTCAAGCCCGCGCCGCGGACGCCGTTGTCGGCGTTGATCCTCGGCGAGATCCTGGCCGAGACGGACCTGCCGGAAGGCGCGTTTTCGGTGCTGCCGCTGGGGAACGAGCAGACGCAGGAGCTCGTCGCCGACCCGCGGCTGCCGGTCGTGTCGTTCACCGGCTCGGGTCCGGTCGGCTGGTCGCTGAAGGACGCGGCGCCGCGCAAGCACGTCGTGCTCGAACTCGGCGGCAACGCGGCGGCCGTCGTGCTGCGCGACTGGCCGGACCCCGAAGGCGCCGCGCACCGCATCGCGACCTTCGGCAACTACCAGGCCGGGCAGTCCTGCATCGCGGTGCAGCGGGTGATCGTGGACGCCGCCGTGGCCGAGGAGTTCGTGCCCGCGCTGCTGGAAGCCGTCGAGTCGCAGCGCACCGGCGACCCGTACGACCGCAACACCGACGTCGGCCCGGTCGTCGACGAAGCCGCCGCCGAACGGATCGTCGCGTGGGTCGACGAAGCCGTCGCGGCGGGCGCGAAGCTGCTCACCGGCGGCACCCGCGACGGCGCCACCGTCGCCCCGACCCTGCTCACCGACGTCCCGCCGGACACCAAGGCCTGGCGGGAGGAGATCTTCGGGCCGGTGCTCGCGGTGTCCGTTGTGGACGGTGTGGACGACGCCTTCCGGTCGGTCAACGACTCCGCGTACGGCCTGCAGGCCGGCGTCTTCACCACCGACGTCCAGCTGGCGTTCCACGCGTCGGCCGAACTCGAGGTCGGCGGCGTGATCGTCGGCGACGTCCCGTCCTACCGCGCCGACCAGATGCCCTACGGCGGGGTGAAGGGTTCCGGCGTCGGCCGCGAAGGCGTGCTCGCCGCGATGCACGACCTGACCGAAGAGCGCGTGACGGTCTTCACCGGCATCGACCTTTAAGCGACGACGCTCTGCCCGAACCGGAAGACGTTGTCGGGGTCGTACTTCCTGGCGACGTCCTGCAGCCGCTTCGCGTTGTCGCCGTAGTAGGCGGCCTTCCAGTCGGGCAGGGCGGGGTCGATGTAGTTGACGTACCCGCCGCCGGCGCCGGCCGCGGCGAGCCCGGCGGCGATCTCCCCCACCGACTGCTCGACCTTCGTCTGGGTCTTCGCCGTCGCGGGCGCGTAGATCTGGACGCTGGCCAGCGCGTCGCGGTGCCAGAACGCCGTCGCGTCCTTCGCCGGCTCGCCGACCTTGCCGCCGAGCCCGTCGATGAGCAGATCGGTGCCGGCGCGGCCGTCGGCGAGCGCGACGACCTTCGCGGCGTCCACCGGGCTCGTGATGATCCGCGACGACGCCACGAACGACTGCCGGTTCGAGCTGCCGGAGAAGTAGTTCATCGCGCCGAGGTAGTCGAGGCTCTTCACGGTGCGCTGGGTCGGCCGCGCGCCGGCGTTGGTGGTCAGGTTGTTGAGCAGCGTGTTCAGCCCGGACGCGCCGCCGACGTAGCAGCCGCCCACGCGGCACTGCACCGGCGAGCCGCCCGAAACGACGCAGTTCGCCCAGAGCTCCGGCGGCATCGCGGCGATCCACTGCTGCCACGCGTCCAGCACGTCGGCCGCGGACCCGGCCGGGAAGTGCAGCGAGAAGACCGTCACGTCCGGCGCCGGGTCGGTGTCGAAGGTGAACTCGGTGACGATGCCGAAGTTGCCGCCGCCCCCGCCGCGCAGCGCCCAGAACAGGTCCGGCTCGGAGTCCGCGGACGCCGTGAGCACCCGGCCGTCGGCCGTGACGACCTTCGCGGAACTGAGGTGGTCGCAGGTCAGGCCGTACTTGCGGGAGAGCACGCCGATGCCGCCGCCCAGGGTCAGCCCGGCGATCCCGACCGTCGGGCAGGACCCGGCGGGCAGCGCGCGCCCGGCCTGCCCCAGCGCGGCGTAGACGTCCTTGAGCTTCGCGCCCGCGCCGACGACGGCCTGGCCACCCTGGACGTCGATCTTGTTCAGCCCGGCGACGTCGACGATCATCCCGCCCTCGGGCACCGAGTAGCCGGCGTAGCTGTGCCCGCCGCTGCGCGCGGCGAGGCTCGCGCGCCCGGCCACGGCCCGCACGCTGACCTGGACGTCCTTTTCCGTCGACGCCGTGACGACGGCGACCGGGTTCCGGCTATCGAAGAGCGGGTTGAACGCGCGCTTGGCGGCGTCGTAGCCGTCGGTGCCCGGGCGCAGCAGGTTCCCGGTCAGCTGGCTGCGCAGGTCGTCCCAGTTCGGCGGTCCGGTCGGCAGCCGCGAGGTCGGCGGCCCGGACGTCGTCGTGGGCGGCGGCGCGCTCGACGCGACCGGCGACGGCGTGCCACCCGGCCCGCACGCGGCGGCGACGGCACCGGCCGCCGACACCCCGGCCACCCGGAGGAACGTCCTTCTGTCCACATGGTGGTGGACGCGCGGCCGTCCGGCGGGTTGCGCCTGGTCGTGCTCACTGTCCACAGCGGACTCCTCGGGGCCGGGCCGCCCAGTCTAGGGTCGGCGGCCCACTCGGTACACGCGCGGCGGTGGCGCGGCGTTCAGGACCAGGCCGGGATCCGCGGCACGGCGCCGTCCAGGTCCGCCCCGTCGGAGCGCCCGCTGAGCCAGGCCAGCAACTGCCCGGCCGTACCGGACACGGTGGCGCCCGGGGCGGCGCCCATCGTCCACTCAAAACCACCGGCGACCAGCCGCACCGCGGGCAGGTGCGCCTCGCGGGAGCTGATGGCGTGCTGCACGACGTCCTCGGCGAGCGGACCGAGCAGCCCGAGCACGCGATCGAGGTCGTAGCCCCGGTCGAGGTCGGCGAGGTGGATGGTCAGCTCGGACAGCCGCATCCGCGCGACAACGGCCCCGGTGACCGGCGCCCCCTGCCGGTTGCGGGCCTCGCGCGCCCAGGCGTCGTCCGCCATGCCCGCGGCGTACTGCTCGAACCGCCCGGCGGACGCGACGAAGTCGGCCAGAATGTCGGCGGCGGCGTGCCGCGCACTGGCCTCGATGTCGGCTTCGCGCGCTTCGGCACTGGGGTACATCGGCGTCTCGACGCCGGTGTCCGCCCAGGTCAGGAGGTTCTTGAGGCCGTCGGCGTTGCGAGCGAGGTGGGCGAGCACGTGCGCCCGCGACCAGCCGGGCAACGCGCTGGGCGCGCGGAGTTCGGGTTCGCCGAGGCCACCGATGACCCTGGCCCATTCGTCGTCGAGCTTGCGAACCCCGTCGAGGAGCGCGTGTGCCTTCTCGGATGCCGTCGTCACGGCGTCGAGTCTAGGACCGCCGCAAGGCCGCCGGGGCGTCCGCGGGGACGGCCGGGTTCTTCGGCGCCACCGGCTCCAGCCGGACGTAACCCGCCTCCTGGGACGGTCGCTGGTCCACCTCGCCCTTGTTCGGCCAGAGCGAAAACGCCCGCTCGGCCTGCGCCGTGATCGTCAGGGACGGGTTCACGCCGAGGTTGGCCGTGATCGCCGCGCCGTCGACCACCGACAGGCCCGGGTAGCCGAACACGCGGTGGTACGGGTCGATGACGCCCTCCGCCGGGGTGGCGCCGATCGGGACGCCGCCGATGAAGTGGGCCGTCAGCGGGATGTCGAAGATCTCGCCCCAGGTGCCGCCCGCGATGCCGCCGATGTGGTCGGCCGTGCGCTCGTTGGCTTCGTGGCCGGCCGGGATGAAGCTCGGGTTCGGCTCGCCGTGGCCCTGCTTCGACGTGTACTTGCGGCGGCCGAACAGCCCGCGCCGCGTGTACGTCGTGATCGAGTTGTCGAGGCTCTGCATCACCAGCAGGATCACCGTGCGCTCGGACCAGCGGTAGCCGTTGAGCAGCTTCGCCGTCTGGATCGGGTGCTTGACCATGAAGCTGACAGCCTGCCGCCAGCGCGGCACCGGCGAAGCGCCGTCGGTCGCGATCGTCTGCAGCATGCTCATCGCGTTGCTGCCCTTGCCGTAGCGGACCGGCTCGATGTGGGTGTTCTCGTCCGGGTGGATCGACGACGTGATCGCGACCCCGCGGCTGAAGTTCCGGCTCTCGTCGACGTCGGTGCGGGCCGCGCCGATGATGGCCTCGGAGTTCGTCCGGGTCAGCTCACCGAGGCGGCGCGACAGCCGAGGCAGCGTGCCGGTGTCCTTCATCTTGTGCAGCAGGTTCTGCGTGCCCCAGGTCCCCGCGGCGAAGACGACCTTCTCGGCCGTGATCGTCGTCCGGAAGCGCTTCGACGTCGTGCCGGTCTTCTTCAGGTCGACCTCGTACCCGCCGTCGACCGGGCGCACGGACGTCACCGTCGTGAGCGGGATGACCTTCGCGCCGTCCTGCTCGGCGAGGTAGAGGTAGTTCTTGACCAGGGTGTTCTTCGCGCCGACGCGGCAGCCGGTCATGCACGAGCCGCACTCGGTGCAGCCGACGCGCTCGGGCCCGGCCCCGCCGAAGTACGGATCCGAAGCGCGCTCGCCGGGCTTGCCGAAGTACACCCCGACCGGCGTCGGGTGGAACGAATCGGCGACGCCCATGTCCTTCGCGACCGCGCGCATCACGACGTCCGACGGCGTGATCGTCGGGTTCGTGACGACGCCCAGCATCCGGCTCGCCTGGTCGTAGTGCGGCGCGAGCTCGGCCTCCCAGTCGGTGATGTGGGCCCACTGCCGGTCGCGGTAGAACGGCTTGAGCGGCCGGTACAGCGTGTTCGCGTAGACGAGCGACCCGCCGCCGACGCCGGCGCCCGCGAGCACCATGACGTCGTTGAGCATGTGGATGCGCTGGATGCCGTAGCAGCCGACCTGCGGCGCCCAGAGGTAGCGCTTGAGGTCCCACGACGTCTTCGCGAACTCGTCGTCGGCGAACCTCCGCCCGGCCTCGACGACGGCTACCCGGTAGCCCTTCTCGGTGAGCCGCAGCGCCGCGACGCTGCCGCCGAACCCCGACCCCACCACGACGACGTCGTAGTCGGGGCCACCCGCACTGGTGGTGGTGTTACTGGCAGTCACACCCAGGAGCGTAACCCGGGGTCCAGGTTCTGACCAGAGGTAAGTTACTGGCCGGTCACCCTTCTGGACGCTTACAGAAGCGCTTTTGGTGGGTACTTATCAAAGTGCTCGATGTCCACGTCGGCGACACACCGCCGGTCGGGACACGATCCCAGGAGGCACCACGATGAGCCCACGAAAGCTCACCGGTTGGCGCAAGTCGAGCCACAGCCACTTCGAGGAGAACGCCTGCGTCGAGGTCGGCTCCGGTCCCGGCGTCGTCGGCCTGCGGGACACCAAGCAGGCGGCACTGGCCGCCCGCCCGGTGCTCGTCTTCTCGAGGACCGCTTTCACCGCGTTCCTCGACCACCTCACCGACGGACGGTGAGGCCCACCCGCTGGAATTCCTTCAGGTCCGAGTAGCCCGTCTTCGCCATCGCGCGGCGGAGGGCGCCGAACAGGTTGACCACGCCCTCCGCGTCGGACGACGGGCCGAACAGCAGGGTCTTGAGGTCGACCGCGTAGTCCGGGCCCGCCGCCACGCGCGAGCGCGGGAGGGACGGGTGCGCGGCCGCCGCGGTCCAGTACAGGCCCTGGCCGGGGGCGTCCTGCGCGGCGGCCAGCGGGGAGCCGAGCATGACGGCGTCCGCGCCGCACGCGATGGCCTTCGCGATGTCACCCGAGGTCGTCATGCCGCCGTCGGCCAGGACGTGGACGTAGCGGCCGCCGGTCTCGTCGAGGTAGTCGCGGCGGGCGGCCGCGGCGTCGATGATGGCCGTCGCCATCGGGACGCCGATGCCGAGGACGCGGTCGGTGCTCGTCACGCCCGGCGTGTAGCCGTGGCCGACGATGACGCCGGCCGCGCCGGTGCGCATCAGGTGCATCGCCGTGCGGTAGTCGCTGACGCCGCCGGCGATCACCGGGACGTCGAGGCGGCCGATGAACTCCTTGAGGTTCAGCGGCTCGGCGTCGCGCTGCACGTGCTCGGCGGAGATGATCGTGCCCTGCACGACCAGGATCTCGACGCCGGCCGCGATCAGGTCCGGGGTCAGCTCGGCCGCGTGCTGCGGGCTGACGCGCGCGGCCACCGTGACGCCGGATTCGCGGACCGTCTTGATGGCCTCGCTCAGCAGGTCGAGCCGGATCGGCGCGGCGTGCAGCTCCTGCAGCACGCGGCCGACCGCGGTCGGGTCCTCGAGGTCCTCGGCCGCGCGGACCAGCTGGAAAATGGCGTCCTCGACGTTCGCGTGGCGCGCCCACAGACCCTCGGCGTTGAGCACGCCGAGCCCGCCCAGCTCGCCGACGGCGATCGCGGTGCCGGGCGAGACGATCGCGTCGGTCGGGTGCGTCACGAGCGGCAGGTCGAAGCGGTAGGCGTCGATCTGCCAGGAGGTGGACACCACCGAAGACGACCGGGTCCGCCGTGACGGCACGATCTCGACGTCGTCGAGGTCATACGCCCGCCGCGCGGTGCGGCCCATCCCGATCTCGACCAGGTCCCGCACGTGAAGCCTCCTCCGACGACGACAATCTGCCGTGCCCCATTGTCGCTAGTCCGCGTGGGTGACCCGCGCACGGGGGTGGCACTACACCCGGACGAAGACCGCGATCGGCGCCAGCACCGCCCCGAGCGCCAGTGCCAGCCAGGTCGCCACCGGCGGGTAGACGTTGAGCCGGACCGCGCCGAAGTACACCGCGCCCAGCGCGAGCAGCGCCGCGGCGATCAGCAGGACCGGCCGCACGACGCCCGGGCGCAGGTCGACCACGCCGCCGCCCGCGCGGAGGTAGGCGATGCCGCCGTCCGCCGTGGAGACGTCGAGCACCACCGCCTGACCGGCCGGCAGGTCGAGGCCGGGGTCGACGGCGGTGACGCGGTACGCCCGACCGCCCGCGACGATCGAGAGCGTGTGGCTGAGCCCGCCCTCCCCGCCGACCGGGAGCGCGCCCCGCTCGTGGGAGACGACGAACCCCTCGACGCGGTGCGTCGGCGCGTCACGCCCGGCCAGGACCTGGCACATCAGGCAGACGATGCCGCCGAGGAACAACGACACCAGCGCGACGGCCGTGAAGAACACCGTGCGCAGCACCCGCGTCAAGCGGCCGACCGTCATGCCCCTCAGTGCACACCACGACCGCCACGCAAGGCGATAGGCCGATTACCGTAAGCACGCTAGGTCACGACAACTCAGAATGAGACCCGCTCCACGGAGTCCGATCGCAGTACGGATTCCTGCTCGAACTGCTTCCGGTAGCCGGCGCGGATCTCCTCGATCTCCCGTTCGGCCGCACCGTCGGCGAACGGGTACAGCAGCACGATCACGTGGGTGTGCTCCCGCACGATCGCGCCGGACCCGCCCCGCCACTGGCCGCTGCCGTCGAGGCGGGTGAAGCCGTCCGGGAACGCCGGGGTGATCTCCCGGTCGGAGAACGCGGCGAACTCCTTGTCGGTCACCTCGGTGCCGTCCGGCTTGCCGGTGCCGAAGAACAGCTCCGTGCGCTTCCAGATCTCCCCCGGCGACCGCACCTGGGCGGGCGCGGGCGGGGTGTCGGCGGCGGACGCCGTGATACCGCCGCCGAGGCCGACCAGCGTCGCCGCCGCGGCCGTGACCCAAATCCGTCGTGGCATCGCCATGCGGCCGAGTTTCCCGGCCGCGACGGCCGGTGGGGAATGCCCGGAAGGGCGGACTAGCGGGTCGTGTAGTTCGGCGCCTCGACCGTCATCGTGATGTCGTGCGGGTGGCTCTCCTTGAGCCCGGCCGCGGTGATCCGCACCAGCTGCGCCTCCTGCAGCTGCGCGATCGTCTGCGCGCCGGCGTAGCCCATGCCCGCGCGCAGGCCGCCGATCAGCTGGTGCACGACGTTCGACAGCGGCCCGCGGAACGGGATGCGGCCTTCGATGCCCTCCGGGACCAGCTTGTCCTCGTTGAGCACGTCGTCCTGGGCGTAGCGGTCCTTCGAGTACGACTTGGCCTGGCCGCGGGACTGCATCGCGCCCAGCGAGCCCATGCCGCGGTAGACCTTGAACTGCTTGCCGTTGACCAGGATCAGGTCACCGGGCGACTCGGCGGTGCCGGCGAGCAGGCTGCCCAGCATCACCGTGGACGCGCCGGCCGCGATGGCCTTCGCGATGTCGCCCGAGTACTGGATGCCGCCGTCGCCGATGACCGGGATGCCCGCGGGGCGCGCGGCCTGGTCGGCTTCGTAGATGGCCGAGATCTGCGGCACGCCGACGCCCGCCACGATCCGGGTGGTGCAGATGGAGCCCGGGCCGACGCCGACCTTGATGCCGTCCGCGCCCGCGTCGACCAGCGCCTGCGCGCCCGCCCGCGTCGCGACGTTGCCGCCGACGATGTCGACCGAGTCGCCCAGCTCCTTCTTCAGCAGCGAGACCGTCTCGACGACCGAGCGGGAGTGGCCGTGCGCGGTGTCGACCATCAGCACGTCGACCCCGGCGTCGGCCAGCGCCATCGCGCGCTGGTGCCCGTCCGGGCCGACGCCGACCGCGGCGCCGACGATGAGGCGGCCGTCCGGGTCCTTCGTCGCCTTCGGGTACTGCTCGGTCTTCACGAAGTCCTTGACCGTGATCAGGCCGCGCAGCTTGCCCGCGCCGTCGACGATCGGCAGCTTCTCGATCTTGTGGCGGCGCAGCAGCCCGAGCGCCGCGTCCGCCGAGACGCCGACCTGCGCCGTGACCAGCGGCGGCTTCGTCATCACCTCGGACACCGGGCGGCTGTGGTCGACCTCGAACCGCATGTCGCGGTTGGTGATGATGCCCACGAGCGTCCCGGCCGCGTCGGTGACCGGCACTCCGGAGATGCGGAACTTCGCGCACAGGGCGTCGACCTCGGCCAGCGTCGCGTCCGGCGAACAGGTGACCGGGTCGGTGACCATGCCCGCCTCGGAGCGCTTGACGACCTCGACCGCGGCGGCCTGCTCGTCGATCGGCAGGTTGCGCTGCAGCACGCCGATGCCGCCCTGGCGGGCCATCGCGATCGCCATGCGCGCCTCGGTGACGGTGTCCATCGCGGCGGACACCAGGGGGACGCCGAGGGTGATGTTCCGGGTCAGCCGGGTGCTGGTGTCGACGCCGCTGGGGACGATGTCCGATTCGGCCGGCAGCAGCAGCACGTCGTCGAAGGTCAGGCCGAGCATGGCGAACTTGGCCGGAACGGGGGCGGTGATGCCGTCGCTGGTCATAGCGGGTGAAGGGCCTTCCTGGCGCGGGATGAGCGGGGTCGCTGTGGCGACTCGGAGCCTTCTCCTCATGATATCCGGGCGCCGCGCCCGCCCCGGGCGGTGGGCGAGCCGTCGCGACCGCCGGGTACCGTGCTGGCCGTGGCGCACGATGTCCTGCCCCCAGACCCGTTCGCGGACGACCCGGACGACCCGGCCCGCGCCTTCGGTGACGACGAGGACCGGCTGGACGAGCCGATCAGCGACTCCGAACGCACCGAACTGCTGGCCGACCTCTCGGATCTCGCCGTCTACCAGGCACTCCTCGAGCCCCGCGGGGTCCGCGGGATCGTCGTGGACTGCGGTGAATGCGACGAACCGCACTACCACGACTGGCACCTGCTGCGGGCCAGCCTGGAGCAGCTGCTGGCCGACGGGCGGATGCGCCCGCACGAGCCGGCCTACGACCCGAACCCCGGCGACTACGTCAGCTGGGACTACTGCCGCGGCTTCGCCGACGGCGTGACGGCCAACGAAAGCGCCTACTGAGCGCCTCCCACCCACGAAAAAAGCCCTGGTGAGTTTGCTCACCAGGGCTTTTTCGCAGCCGTTATTCGCCGCTGACGCTCTGCTGCCCGCCCACGGTCTCGCTGCGCGGGGTGCCCGGTTCGTTCCCCGTCGCGCCCGTGGTGGTCGGCGGCGGGGTGGGCGTCGGGGTCGGGGTCTCGGTGGTCGGCGGCGGGGGCGTCGGGGTCGGCGTCCCGCTGCCGGGCAGGCTGGTGGTGCCGCTGCCGCTGCCCGGGATGGACGTCGCCGAGCCGGCCGGCGGCACCTGCGTCGACGACGCGCCGGGCGGCGCCGGCGGCACCGACGTCTGGATCGGGCCCTGGACCGGGGCCTCGGGCTTGGAGAGCTGCGCGGCGAGCTGCCGGTGCTGTTCCATCAGCTGGTCGCGGTTGTCTTCGTCGCTGACCTGCGACAGCGCGGCCTGGGCGGCGTCGAGGGCTTCGCGCGCAGCGTCGAGGTTGCCGCCCGCGATGGCCAGGTTCGCCTTCTCGAGGTCGAGCTTCGCGTTCGCGGCGGCCTCGACCGAGCGGGTGTGGTCGGAGTACAGGACCTTCGCGAGGCCCCAGAGGGTGTCACCCGGTTCCGCGGAGCGCGCGGCCAGCCCGGTCCCGGTGAACGCGATCGCCAGCACGGCGGCGGCGACGGCGATGGGGACGAGCAGCCTGCGGCGGCGTCCGCTCGAGGCGTGCCGCTTCGCGAGAGCGGCGGTACTGACGGTGCGCACGGCGGTGTCGACGTCGACGAGCTCGGCCAGCGGCTCGCTGTCGATGTCTCTTCGCCACGCCACCAGCAACGCGTTGAGCTCCTGGTCGCCGAGGCCGTCGGCCAGCGCCGGGTCGGACCCCCCGAGCGCGTCGAGCAGCGCGTCATCGGCTTGCACGGCGGACAGGTCGGCGGCGAATTCCGCCTCCGACGCCGTCAGGCCACTGCCGAAGACGTCATCCGGCTCGATACCTCTCTCGTGACCGGTCACTCAGATCACCTCCTCCGCGGCCAGGACCTTTCTCAGCCGCGCGAGGGCACGGTGCTGGGCGACGCGGACGGCACCCGGGGTGGAGCCGACCGCGTCCGCGGTCTCCTCCGCCGACAGGCCGACCACCACGCGAAGCACCACGATCTCCCGCTGCTTGTCCGGCAGCACCTGCAACAACTGGGACATCCGCTCGTTCAGCTCACCTTGCAGCGCGCGCTGCTCGGGGCCGACCCCGACTTCGATCTCGTCGGGGATTTCGGCGACCGGCTCGGCTCGGTTGCGCGCCGCCGCGCGATGCGCGTCGGCCACCTTGTGCTGGGCGATCCCGTAGACGAAGGCCAGGAACGGGCGGCCTTGATCGCGGTACGAGGGCAATGCCGTGAGCACCGCGAGACACACCTCCTGCGCAACGTCGTCCGCCGAAGCGAAGGATCGCTCCTGCCTGCCAACCCGGGCGCGGCAATACCGCACTACCAGTGGACGGATAGCAGCCAGCAGCCGCTCCACTGCCTGGGGATCTCCCTCGACAGCAGCGGCGACCGGCTCATCCAGTCCATCCCCCACATTGGCCATCGCAGACAACAGTCCCAGTGTTACGTGTAGGTGTGCAAAGAACCCGGCCCGTGGTCGCCTCCACCTCGAACCGGTGACCGCTACCGTACCTTCGGCCCGCTCCGGGCCGACGCGCGCGGGGTTCCCCGGCGTGCCGTGCGTGCCGGAGCCGCGAAAATACGGATTTTCCTGCCAACCTGCGGCCTTGGTCGACGATTCAACGAGCGAACGGGGCCTCAGGTACGAGATCCGTCGGAGGGACGGGTGCCGCGGCGGCGATCGGCCGCGGGGGCTGCCTCATCGGGCGCCGGAGTGTGATGGGGACCACACAGGTACGGGCCAGGGCGGTGCGCCCTGGCCCGTCGTCACCTGTATTCCGGCCGTGTCAGGATCGGGGAGAACTGCCGCGGGGACGGGTCAGCTGACCAGGCCGCGACGGAAGCCGTGGGCCACGGCCTGCGCGCGGTCGCGCACGCCGAGCTTCCGGAACAGCCGCCGGGCGTGGGTCTTCACCGTGTCCTCGGACAGGTAGAGCTCGCGGCCGATCTGGCCGTTGCTCTTGCCCTGGCTCATCCCGCGGAGCACCTGGAGCTCGCGCTCGGTCAGCTGGACGCCCGGGTCGGACGGCTGACGGGGCGCGGGCACCGAAGTGCTCGCGAGGGTGTGCGCGAGGGCGGCGACCAGCTCCGGCCGGGACGCGTCCCAGCGGAGGTAGCCGCGCGCGCCGCCGGCGATCGCGGCGGCGATGCTGCCCGCGTCGTCCGGGGCGCCGAAGACGATGACGTTCGCCTGGGGGTTGGCCGAGACGAGCCGCCGGGTGGCTTCGACACCCGTCGGGACCGCGCGCTGCGTCCCGACAAGCACGACGTCGACGGGCTGACGGGAGTACCGGGCCAGCAGCTCGTCACCGTGCGCTACGCAGTCGATGCGACTGACCCCAGGGACCGCGGACATCACTCGGGTGAGCCCTTCACGGACACTGCGTCGGTCATCGCAGATCAAGACCGTCGTCACGGGGTTTCCTTCCTGCAGCCGGGTGACATTCCACTTCCCCTATCGGACGCTTTAGCCCGAACCTTGACACGATCCGGTGGCTTTTTTTGAAGTTTCTTAGCCCGGATGCCGGAACACCCCATTCCGACGGCTCAACCACCCGGGTCGGGCACCCATGGTGATTCCCCCGCGATCCTCCTCCCGCAAGGATCTGCGCTTCGTAACACTGCGTGCAACACCTGGGCGACTCTGAATCGATACTCCTCGGCGTGTCCTGGGCGCAGGTCGGCCGCGACGAGG
The DNA here is from genome assembly GCF_010550475.1 of Amycolatopsis sp. SID8362. Classification (NCBI taxonomy): domain Bacteria; kingdom Bacillati; phylum Actinomycetota; class Actinomycetes; order Pseudonocardiales; family Pseudonocardiaceae; genus Amycolatopsis; species Amycolatopsis sp. SID8362. Next base: position 312 of record NZ_JAAGNB010000140.1, on the reverse strand, counting down.
GCGGCGGGCCACGAAAGTGAAAGCAGTTCGCATTCCTCCGCGGTCGCCAACGCATTTCCGACAAGACCGTCCGAAATCTCCCGGTGATCGGGACGCCCGGCCGCCCGCACGGCGACAGCCAGCACAATCCCGGATTTCACCGCGTGCCGCCGCGCACCCCGCGCGACCGCCGTTTCGAATGCGCGCTCGGCATGTGGGACAGCGGCAGCGCCCTGACCTGCGGCGAGCTCGATCTCGGCACCGACCCAGCCCCCGCGGACGCAGGCCCGCCACCCGGCGTGCTCCGCGACGGCCCGCGCGGCGAGCCGCCGG